>CAMJOD010000007.1 GCA_946407465.1 uncultured Clostridia bacterium | reverse complement strand
GCCGAAGATAGTGCCTTGGCGACGAGGTGTGAAAATAGGAAGACGCCAACACTTACATTCCTCCATAGCTCAGTCGGTAGAGCGAGTATATAGAAATATACCCGATTCTATTGCTTGGTTAAGGATAGGAAAATTGTTGAGATTTGTTTAATATCAACAAAATCTTTCGGAGAAATCCGGGAAAAATTGTATAATCCTCCATAGCTCAGTCGGTAGAGCGCATGACTGTTAATCATGATGTCACTGGTTCGAGCCCAGTTGGGGGAGCCACAAAAACGCAGTAAATAAGCTAAAAATGGCTTGTTTACTGCGTTTTTTGTTTTGGCTTGCTTTTGAGATGTGAGTGGGGGAAGTGTCGGGAAATTGCGTAATTTACGGATAAACTACGGCTTTTTGATAATATATTGCCCCTTGCGGTTGGTTGGCGAGGGGCTTTGTTATGCCATCTTTTGGACGGCGGTGTAGAGGGTTTTGAGCTCTTGGTTGATGTAGTATTTTTTGTCGGTGTCGAAGTCGGCGTGTCCCATCAGGGCGGCGATGTCCTCGGAGCGGGCGCCTGCGGCGGACATGCGCGTGGAGAAGGTGCGGCGGCAGCTGTGGGGGGTGAAGCCCATGTCGGCGAAGCCGAGGGCTTCCATAGCAGGCTTGAAGCAGTATTTATTGAAGTAGTCCTTGTCCATCGGGGTGCCGTCGGTGCGGCAAAACAGGGTGGCGCCGCCTTTGGCTGCCTGCGCGGCAACGATGTGCTGCACGTTGGGGTGGATCGGGATCGGGCGGTCGCGTCCTGCCTCGGTCTTTTTGCCGCCGGTCAGGTAGGGGATCGCGGCGGCAGTGTCCTCGGATTTAAAAATCTTGTAGCAGTCGGCGGTCAGCTCCAGAAACTCGCTGATGCGGAAATTGAGATAACACAGGGCGTAGATATAGTCGCAGTAGGGGATGACGCCGACGTGCTGGCGGATCGCTTCGAGCTGGGTGTCGGTGAAGCGCGTCGCCGCGGTTTCTTCCGGGGTGGGGAGGTCGAGCAGCTGTCCATAGTTTTTGTTGATGATGTCGTCCTTCATGGCGAACTGACAGAGCTTTGATACGAGACATTTGATATAGTGCAGCGCGGAAAAGCCGAGACCGTCACATATCTTTTTTGTGCCGCCGGGGGTGAGGGTGACTTTGCCTTTTGCGTTGATGTATTTGTAGGCGCCGTCCTTGCCTTCTTCGTGGTGGGGATTTTCGTAGTAGTCGATAACCGCCTGATA
Organism: uncultured Clostridia bacterium; assembly: GCA_946407465.1. Taxonomy (GTDB): domain Bacteria; phylum Bacillota; class Clostridia; order Oscillospirales; family Acutalibacteraceae; genus Ruminococcoides. Next base: position 35,129 of record CAMJOD010000007.1, on the reverse strand, counting down.
GTCGGAGGTTTTAAGAGCGTCGAACGGCTTGCTATGCAGATAGCGCAGCTTTGTCCATGCAGCGGTGTAGCCGGACTTGGAGCTGTCGCTGAGTTTTTGGTAGGGCTTTGACTCGATCCACTGCGCGTAGAGCTCGGCGAGCGTCGGGACGGTGCTCTTGCTGGGGTCGTAGCTTTGGATCGCCAGCTCGGCGGCGGCGCGTGTGGGATAGCAGCCGATGTAGATGGTCTGACGGTCGGCGTTCAGGGACGCGCACCATGGATTTGATTTTTTGTCTTTGCGGAAGTAGACGGAGCCGGTGCCCTTTGCACGGCGTCGCTTGGTCTCCTTTTTGCGTTCCTGCGGCTTGCCGCACATGGGACAAAACCTGTAATTGTCCTCGAGCGGAAAGCTGCAGCGGCGGTTGATGCATTTTTTCATGATTCGCTCCTAAAAAGGGCGCAAAAATCCCCTTGATTTGTAGAAAAGGCTTGCAAACACAAGGGGGATATGGTACAATAATCTTGCAACTTGTGTACCGTTACGCCCTGCGTGATGGTGTCCGCTCTGTCCTGCGCCAACAGGACAGGGCGGTTTTTTGTGCATGTTGTATAAAAGTTTTTTTATATATTACTTTTATATCTTTGTTTAGATTTCACATAACTGTTAAAGTTTTCTTGTGTATTTTATGTATGGATTTTCTTCCTGTTTTGCAGTACAATAAAAATAGGTATATTTTACCGACTATCAAAAAAGGAGTTTGTTATGATTTTAGTTGATAAGGAATTGCGGGAACGTATTCACACTGAGCCCAGCCTTATCACAGGCTGTTTGTCAGAGAAACAAATTGGCGCGGTATCGTGTGATTTGACGGTTAGTGACATCGTTAACCAAAAATTTAGAAGCGGTCGCTTTGATTTGCGTCCGCAAGCGGTTGTTTTTGTTAAAACAAATGAAGCTTTACATGTGCATGATGATTTGCTGGGAATTGTCACGGAAAAAAACTCTCGTATGCGGCAAGGCTTGAAGGTGGATGCACCGCGCTATCAGCCGGGACACCAAACTGCTATATTCCTGCGAGTGCAGAATATTTCTGACCAGACCGTTATTATTGAGAAAAATATGGAGATTGCTCAGATTATGTTTGAAAAGCTGAGTGCTATTCCTGAAAAAACATATGCCCAGCGCAGTGGTACTTCTTTTAATGAGGAAACCGAATACAGGGGTTTTGGTAATTATGAGGAAGAATATCAATCGCAAATCAGTAGTTTTAAAGAAAAGGTCAAGGAGGCGAAAGAGGATATTGAAACAGCTTCGCACAGGATTTATGCTAATGTACTCACCTTGATGGGTATTATCGTTGCTGTTTTTTCGCTGATTACAATTAACTACAATACAGCTGCACAGTCTAATGTCGATTTTAAATTTTTGATTGCTATGAATCTAACATTAGGGTTTTGTATTGTGTTGTTGATGGGTTTGATTTTTATTTTTGTCAATACAAGAAAAATAAAATCTCTTTGGATTGTTTATTTAGTGGTCTTGCTTTTGCTGGCTACTGCTGTTGTAGGCTATTCGTTTTTTGCATTTCACTGTTAATTGATTCTTTGCGCCCTGCTTGCTGTTGGTGAGCAGGGCGGTTTTTTATTTTTGTAATAAAATAATCAGGTTTCCCTTTGTTTTGTAATTAAGCTTCTTCTTTTTCTTTGGCGGAGGCGCCTTGCGTAGCCGGCAAGCTCAGCAGGGTGTCCACCGCGTTTTGCATTTCAGGGTGTTGACGGTAGGCGATTATCACTTGCTTTTCGTGGTCGGTTAAGCGAATATCTTGATTAATCTGCTGAGGTTCACGGCGTTCTTGCTCGGCGTTCTCCATACCAATGAGCCATGCCTCGCTAACGTTCAAAGCCTTTGCTATGAGATAAGTGCGTTTTTGTTTTGGTTTGAATGCACCGGATATATACTGACTCATTGCGGATTTTGGAATGCCGGTACGCTTGCACAATTCAGACTGCGTGATGCCTTTTTCTTTCATTATCTTTTGTAGTTGTTCGTGAAACTGTGACATTGATAATCACCTCAAATCTATATTACAATATCGTTTAGAAAAAATCAAGCTTTTTTTGTAAAAAGTTTAGAAAAAATTGTTGACAAATAAAATAAGCTGTGATATAGTAAGTTTAGAAAACTAAACAAGGAGGTGAGCAAATGGGTGTTAAGGATTTTGATTATAGCAAATTAAAAGGGAGAATACGTGAGATTTGCGGCACTTACTCTGTGTTTGCGGAAAAATTAGGGTGCTCATTGAATACGCTTTCCAGTAAACTGAATAACAAAAACGAATTTACGCAAAGCGATATTATTAAGAGCACCCGCATTTTGAATATTGATGTGAACGAAGTCCCGGCTTATTTTTTTGCGCAAGCGGTTTAGAAATATGAACTAAAACTGTTACCAATAGCGATTGTATGAATCAGTTAGAGTGTGAATTTGTGCTTGACTGGCTTCGAGTACACCTTCTAAGTACCCTTTTATGATAGCCTGCAAACGGAAGTCCTGCATAGCATCTATAATGACAGCCGGATAATTGCGGTTGTAATCTATGAATGAGTCCGCTTCTTGGCTAAGTAAAATAATCTGCTTGAAGTGCATTTCTAATTTAGACGTATAAGTGAGGTAAAACTTATATCTTTTTTCTAACAACTCCATAATGCAGTCGTAGGGTTTGTTATACCTTTTGGATAGAATTAATGCACAGTATGACTTGTATTCTTTTGCAAAGCGTTCTTTGTTTCCAACCCTGTTCTTTATTTCGCAATAGGTGTATAAATAAACCCAGAATGTACCGAGTATATAAGTTTCTATTTCGCATATGACGTTTTCAAAAAGAAAAGCAGTGTTCTTTTGATTGTCAGTAAAGCAAAACGGATATATAATCAGCGTTTGTAGTTTTGTTAAGTGAGCAGGGTCACACTCCATCAGATCTACGAGGTTATAGAAATTCAGTTTAAGTTGATCCATTTCTTTTCTTAGTTGGTTTTGCTGTTTCCAATAGTCAATAAGTCCCATGTAAGTCACCTACATAAAATATTTGATTTCATTTTACAAAATAATTTGGAAAACGTCAAGAAATATTTCAAACGGAATAATAACCAACAGCAAGAGCAAGGGAGGTGAGGAAGTGCGCGTAGAGATCGTTATTAAAGGTGAGCCAAAAGAAATCGCTGACCTTGCAAAAGCTTTGCAAAGTCAGCGAGAAGAAATTGGTGCAGATGATACGGCAATGCGTTCTGAGCTATGCTGTGCGAGACAAAACGTAACTTCAGCTATGGAACATTTTAGAACAAGGAGTTCTCAACAAACGTCCATTGAGCGTCCGAAAGCCAGCCTTGATAGTTGTCAGTGATTTCCGTGACAAATAATGTGTCGTTTGCATCAAGGTATGGCTTGATACGGTTGAAAACTTCGTCGGCGGTTGGAAGATTGCTTTTGATTAAGTAGGAAGATTTCCAAAAGCTACACCACACACCGCTTGAAGCTTCTTTGATAGCAGCGATTACGTTTTCGTATTGCTGACCTTTTTGATTAAGGTCATATGTAATCATGTACACCATAATTTTCACCTCCTTTCCGATTTCATTATAACAGCGGCAAAGGAGAGGTGTCAAGGGAGGTGAGGAAGTGAAGGACAGTAAAATGTTTGGGCTGTTCGGGCTGTGCTTCTACAGTCAGAAGGAGGCGAAAAAGCTTGAACAGAAGTTTGGGGACTTTCATCCGTACACATACGAGGCAAAGGGCAAGGCGAAAGCCTATAAGCACATTATTGAGCTGCTGGGGCTGGAGAACGAATACAAGGCGTTTGAGCAGACAGCACGCAGAGAGGAAGGAGGTTGAGAAACGTGACAGAGCGCGAGGTGTTGGCGGAGGATTTGCACAACGCGTGGGACGCGGTTGTGCAGCAGTATGTGGATTCTCCCGACGAGGCGCTGCGGACGGCTGCCAACCTGCTTGTTAAGGTCAAAAACGAGCTGGACCGGCGGCTGCGGAAACGCGACAAGGAGCTGGCGGTGGTCTCGGTGCAAGAGTGGCTTGAGATGCTGAAAGGCGCTTGATCGGCGCTATGTGCGGCGGCAATGCAAAGATAGAACAGTCTGCAAAGGAGCAGCATAGTATGGCGCTGTTGGCGGCGGCAAAGGCAGGTATAGCGCCGTGAAGCAATGGCGTTGTAAAGCGATGTTTTGCAGAGGCTTTGGTCTGGTCAGTTACGCAATGGGATTGATACGCAACGTTTGCGAGGGCAAAGGACAGTATTGAATCGCAAAGGCTTGGCATAGCGTGGCGAGGAAAAGGGCTGCGGCGGCAAAGAATGGTGATGTGTTGCAGCGAAATGGCTTAGATAAGCTTTGCCAAGGCATTGGATGGGTCCGTAAGGCGATGGGATTGATACGCAACGTTTGCGAGGGCACAGGACGGCATTGAATCGCAAAGGCTTTGCATAGCGTGGCGAGGAAAAGCTATGTGATGGCAGACCGAGGCGCTGTATGGCAGCGGCAAAGGCAGGTATAGCGGCGTGAAGCAATGGCATGGTAGGGCTCAGTCGGGAACAGCAAAGGCAAAGCAATGGATTGCATAGGTTAGCGAGGGCATAGTATTGCTTGGTTGTGAAATGCGAAGGCGAAGCATCGGAGTGCGTTGAAAGGGCAAAGCTATGCAATGCAATGTGATGGCAGGGTAGGGCTATGCTTAGGCTTGCAGCGGTTCGCTTCGTTAAAAATTATTCAAAAAGGAGATAAGACAATGGCAATTCAGAAAGAAACATTAAAGGTTAGAGTCACATTTTTTGAGGAGGTTTTGGGGACGTGCGCGAACGACCCCGAAATCCACGACAACTTTATCGCGCACAACGCGCCCGACGCGCCCAGCAGGGCGGAGGAGATTGAGGCGCTGGGCACCGGTGAGGTGATTGAACGCGGTATGACAGTGTTTCCGCGGATGGACGACAAGCTGACGCCGTTTATCTGGGACTACCAAATCAAGGGATTTTTTAAGGACTCGTGCTCGGCACTGCGCAGCGTGGTGGGCAGTGAGAGTAAAAAAATCAAGGCGCACAAAAAGGTAATTGACGGCAACATTTTTATCAAGGAGCGGAAGATTCCGTTTCAGAATTACGGCAGAATCGGCGACTGCCAGCGGCCGCTGCGCGGTCAGACGGCGCAGGGCGAGCGCATTGCCCTTGCGCATTCGGAGACAGTGCCTGCCGGAACGTTCGTGGAGTTTACCATCGTGTGTCACAAGCATGAGAAATATGACTTGATGGCAGTCGTGCAGGAGTGGCTGGACTTCGGCGAGCTGCGCGGCATGCTCCAATGGCGCAACAGCGGCAAAGGACGGTTCCACTGGGAAAAAATAAGCGACTGACAGGCTGCGGCATTGCGTGGAATTGCCCTGCAAAGGGAAAGCAAGACAAGGCGCTGTTTAGAAAAGGCATAGCGCGGCAGCGGTTGGCCGGGGCATTGTTTTGAGACGAAACGCGATGGCTATGGAATGTTCTGTTTGCAAAGGCTTTGTTTAGCAAAGAAACGCTATGAAACGCAATGTACAAGCTATGGCATAGGGCGGCAGCGCTGAGCAACGGCTTAGGCAAAAATTAATCAGATTACTATAGCTGACCGTGCGCAGCTTGGCGGAGATTCGATAATCCATTTCAAACCTCTTTTCAATTATTGTACACATTTGGCAGGCGAACGCACGGCGCCTGCCGACCAAAAGGAAAGGAGCGGCTTATGGCTGACATGTCATTATTAATTGACCCGAAAACCGGCGAGGAGTATTTGAACGTGCCGACCGCGATTGCGGCGCAATTTTTGGGAATAAACCGGCACAAGATGTGCGAGGGCATTGAGAGCGGACGGCTGCCGATTGGCAGCGCATGGAAGAAAGAACAGTGGACATACATCATTCCCTGTGAACGGCTAAAGGCGTTTGCGCTTGGATATGATTTGTCTGCGCTGGCGCAGCTGATGGGGGTGAGGGTTTGAAAAAGCACCCTTGTATGCGCGACGGCGTGATGTGCGGACACAGGCGGTCAACCACGACCGACCAAAGCAGAGCGAGCATGTGCCACTACTTGCTCGATACGGGTCAAAAACGACCCTGCCCACCGGGCAAAAAATGCACCGAATGGACAGGGCTGAAATGCAGAATTATGATAGATTAGGAGGATAACATGAAAGAAAAAGTGTACCGGGAGAACGGCTACTACTTCAACGCAAAGACCGGCGAACAGTTTTTGTGGGAAAAGGGCGCACCGGCAACGCGCCGCGCCATCAGACGAGGAGAGACAAATCCGACGTTTGGCTATAAACTGCGTCGCTTCCTGCGCCGTTTAGGCAAGTTGTGCGGCAGAGCGGTGGAGAGGCTGAACATCTTTATGGCGTATACTTATCACGGCGAGACGCCGCCGCTGACTGTTGAGGAAATGCACCGACTGCACATTCACCCCGACGACAGGGTGATGGTGCTGGGCGCATCAAAGAATGCGGAAACAACAAAAAATGCGTGCCGCACCGGCTGATGAAACAGCCGACACGGCACGCAGGAAATAAGACACTTTTATTATAAACGGCGAAAGCAGATTTGTCAAGGAGATTCAACCATGGACGCACAAAGAATTGACGCGCTGGACGGGCTGGCGATTGCCTTTACAAACGGCGAGCTGGACAGAAAAAGCATTTGGAACCTGAATTTTTTGGACATCTGGTTTGTGCTGACGCTGGGCGCGGCGTACAGCATGACGCTGGTAGGCACCATGAGCCGCGAGCAGTGCGCGGAGTTCAAGTTCCGCGCCGCCGGAGTATACCGTCAGCTGGCGCTGGAAACCGCCGACAACGCCACACAGCGGAAAAGCTGGTGCGAGAGCAACAAGCAGGCAAGCTTGAAGCTGAGCGAGGCGTTCCGTGAGCTTAGGAGCGAGCAGCCGGATGCGGAACGGTTTATTTTGCCGTTGCTGGAGGCGCTTGACCTGTTGACGCATACCAACGTGCATTACAAGCTGACAGCGGCAAAGCTCACCGACCCGGACTTTTTGAAGAAATGTCAGGAGGTTGTGATTCGTCATGCCGATGAATGGCAGGACCGGCTCGCCGGACACATTCGCTGGGAGGACTATATGGTGCTGCTGCAATCGTTTTTTGAGAACAGGCTGGACAGCGGCATGGCAGACTTGGCGGCGTCGCTGGACGCGGATTATCTGCGCGAGTTCGCGCGGAAGAACGTGCCGGTCAAGGTGGATCGCAGGGACAGGCTGCAAAAAATCAGGGACGGGTTGAAGGAAATTGACAACAAAGATAACCGCTGCATGCGGTAACTGCCGGTTTTATATGCGATGCCCCTCACGGTCAAGGGGCTACGCCTGTTTATGCTGGCAGCTGCACATTAAAATAGATAAGGAGAAAAAACATGTTTTTGACAAAGCAAAAGAAAATCGAGCACCTGCAGGAGATCATCGGACTCAAAGAGGCGGAGATCAAGGCGATGAAGAACGAGCGGCAGGCGGAGAAAAAGCGGCTGTTTGCGGCGCTGAACGAAAACTTGAAGCTGAAAAGGAGAGTGGAGTTCTGCGACGGCATGTGCGACGGCATGAAGGAAAAGCAGATACAGAATATCAGGAGTTTCAAGGCAAAGCTGGAGAACCATGAGAATGAAAATTTGTTTTTACGACATCTGGTGGACGAATTGGGGAGTGAGATCGATGCGCTGGAGGTCAGGCTGGACGACGCGGAGCAGGTGCAGAAAGCGCTGGAACGCGACGCGCGGCAGAAGCGGCAGAGGATCTATGCGGCGTGCGCGAAGATGCGCCGTCAGATCAAGACCCAGCAGCAGACGATCGAGGTTTTGCAGCATAACCTACACGCGATCATGGCGACGTATGAGCAGTGCGACGACCGCAACCGGCAGCTGGAGGGGCTGACGCGCGAGCAGGGCGGCAGGCTGGCGGTATATGAGAAGCTGGTCGGGGAACTCCCCCGTCACGAGGAGGTGAGCGAGTAATGGCAACTTGTGCGGAATGTGTACATGTTGAGGTGTGCAGATTTTATATTAACAGTCTGCTGGAAGCCGGTGCCGAACACATGTCGGAGGATTTGCAGCAGGAATTGGCAGAGTGTTTGAACGGAGATGTTTGCGAGCAGTTTTTGGCGCGTGACCGGTCGGCGGCGCTGCCGTATCCGGTGAAGCCGGGGAATGAGTTGTGGTATATCATTGAAGGCTTGGACGAGAACGATTTGAAGGATTACCAAACGACCGGCGTCGACTGTGCGCTCGGCAATGAGCCGGACATTGTTTTTGATGTGAGCACGCGCGGCTTTTGGATCAACGGGCTGGGAAAACGAGATGCGGAAAAGTGTAGCTTTGAGGATTGTTTTTTGGTTCCGTGGGACGAGATCGGAAAAATGTATTTTTTGAGCAGAGAGGAAGCCGAACAGGCGTTGAAGGAGCGTGAGGAAGATGAAGGCAAGGGTGCCGGTGTTTCGGTCGGCGGCGGAGAAGCGTGCGATCGAGGACGAGCTGCTGAATGAGTGGCGAAAGCTCGAACAGCGGAAAACGCGAGAAATGGCAGAGCGGATCTTGAAGGTGTTTTTGTGCGTGTTGGTGGAGGACTACCACTTCGGGCGCAAGCGCGGACGTGCGTTTTATGAGCGCTGCGGCAATATGCTGGCGGAGGCGGATGATAACCCGGTCTTTTGGGAGCAGCGCGACAGGATCTGCATTGACTATCTCGGGATCAATGAATTTGGCCGCGACTATACCTATCACGGGAAAGCGGTCAGGGAGGAAGATTGAAACGGAAAGGAGGCGACGGAATGAGTGTGATCATCAAGGGCGCGAAGCTGCCGGAAAAATCGGAGCATAGAGAATATACTATATCTATAGTGCAGGATTTCCCTGCTGCCATTATGCTTTTGCGGACTAAAACTAAGCCGTCTGAATTTTTTAAATGCGCGGAAATTCCCACGCCGCACGGCAGGCTGATTGACGCGGACGAACTCAGCAAAAAACTCGAAAGGTATCGTGATATGTGCGGAGATATTGAAACACAGTATGGAATTGACACGGCAATTCGTATCTTAAACAATACCCCAACAATCATCGAAGCGGAGGTGGAATGATGGAGGTGGAATGATGGAAGTGATTGCAACAATTTGCTTGTTCTCGCTCGCTGGCGCTTTGTGTTTTCTCGTTTTGACTGTGCTTTTTATTGTCATTGACATAATATTTGAAGATTACTTTGTTGGGGACTTTTGTGAAAAAGCTGTAAAGGCTTGCGTCATCATCACGATAATTGGCACATTAATCATGGTTGTTTTAGGGACAATACTCGTTGCTTCTCATTTTATATGTGCTCAGCCATTGGAGGTGAGCGAGTAATGGCAAGCTGTAAAGATTGCGTACATGTTGAAGCTTGTAATGGCATTCTTAATGGTTTTGATATTGACATTGAGTTTTTCGGTGAACAAGTATCTGTTTGTAAAAATTTCAAAGACTGCGCCCGGTTCGTGGAGCTGCCGTGCTTGCCGGGAGATAAAGTGTTTTATTTCGGTACGGATGAACGTATTTATGTGCAAACGGTAGAGAGTTTAATTTATGGCGTAACAAAAACAGGATTTGTTATTAACTCAGAAGTGGATTTTATTAGTGATTTATCAGGAGAAAGGTTCTTCCTTAGTTACGAAGAAGCCGAACGGGCGTTGAAGGAGCGTGAGAAAAATGGACAAGGAACTGACGATCGAGAAAGTGATTGAACATTTAAAAGCGGAATATGAGCGCGCGAAGAAAAAAAGCTTTGTCGCCAAGCCGATGGCGTATGCGCTGCACAGCGTTTGGAGAGCGGTCGATTTGACGGAAAAGCGGCGTAAGCTGCCGCATGTCGGGACGGAAGAAAAAACCTCCGGAGAATGACTCCGGAGGTGAGTGAGATTATACAAGGAGCGTGTAGAAAATGTCTGAAATGACGATGGAAGCGGCGATCATTGCGGCGAACCGCCTTTTGACGGAGGAACGGATGGACATCGACCGCGAAGAAATGAAAGCGGCGATCCGGAAGCTGATTGACGCGGTGCAGTTTAGGATCAAGCGTGAGCCGATCGCAAAGGAATGTAGAGTGAAAACGCCTTTTGAACTGAAAGCGAACGCGTATTTGTGCTGTCCGAACTGCGAATACGTGACGTATGCGGCGTATAATTTTTGCCCGAACTGCGGTCAGGCGTTGGAATGGCCCGATTTTTCTTCTTATCTTATTTCGGATTGGAGCAACGTATGAGTGCAGGGGTGTTTGTGGGCGTGCTGGGCTGGGTGATCGCCGGACTGCTGGCGGCGTTTTTGGCGGTGCTGGCGGTCGGTATGTTCGCCGCCGGCCGCCGCACCGGCAGGGCGTGCCGGGTGCAGAATATGTGTGTGTTCTTGGCGCGGCTGCTGCTGGTGTTCTGCGCGATCGTCGGCGCGGCGCTGTTTGCCGGTGTTGGGCTGTGGTTTTTGGGGCTTTAAAACAAAGGGGTGAGAGTCCCCTTGCTTTCCCTGCTCAAATGATTACTTAAATGGACACGGCGCACAAGCCGTGGTAAAATAAAAGGTTAAGCTATGTTTACTTACAAGAGAGTGATTCGCTGCCGGAACATGGTGGAGGTCGAGGTGTATCAGTCCATCAAGCAAGTCGGCAAAAACTACGGCGGCCGCGGCGTGAACAAAAATCTGTCGCGCGCCAAGCAGAAAACTGCCAACCAAATCAGGACTACCAGAAAATGGGAACAGATCATTGACTGCAACTTTGACGAGCACGACTACTTCTGCCGCTTCTCGGCTCCCTACGGCACCTTTGACGACGAAAAGAAATTTTTGAATCACATCCGCAATTTTTTTGACCGGATCAAGCGTCGGGCGGACAAGCAGGGGCTGGTGTTTAAATACATCGGCTTCCGCGAGTGCGGCAAGCGCGGCAAGAACTGGCACCTGCATATCATTCTGTCGGCGCCGATCGCGGCGATCGCAAAAGAGTGCTGGTATTACCGCAACGGCGGAATAAATTTCACGCCGCTCTACTGTGATCACAGCTACGAGAAGCTGGCGCAGTACATCCGCAAGGACATCACAGCGGAGAAGAAGGACGACGGCGCGGACGACGGATTGTCGCTCGGCGGCAAGCGGATGATGGCGAGCCGCAACCTGACGCGGCCGGTGGTGACGGTGAAGAAGTGCAGCCGCCGCGAGCTGCGGAAGCTGGAGCGCGGTGAGCTGATGGAGCCGCCGAAAGGGTTCTTTTTGGCAAAGGACGAGCTGACCATGCACATCAGCGACGTGACCGGCGCGACGTATTATTTTAAATTCAGGGCGCTCGACGCCTTCCGAACGGCGAAAAACAGAATACTGTAAACGCGGCTGCTCCGGCGGCCTGCGCGGCATGGGAGGAATTATGGCAGAGAAAAGAATTGACATGAAGATTGTGTGTCCGTTTTATCTTGGAGCTTACGGACCCGTGCTGCGCTGCGCGCCGGTGATTGACGCGGAGTCCACTTCCTCGCGGTTCCGCAGCCTTGATGCGCGGAACGCGTATATTGACGACTTCTGCGCCTCGCACTGCTGGCAGAACTGCATCATCGCGCAGGCGTGCATCGAGAAATGGGAGAGTGAGCAGGGATGAAAATCATCAATTAATTAATAACTTACATATGCGAAAACAAAGCTATTTTTGTGTGAAGCAGCGGCAGGTCGGTGATCTGCCGCTGCGTTTTTTTGTGGTTTAAAGCTACGCTTTAACAGCGGCAACGGTGTGGAAACGGCGTGGAAACGGTCGCGCGGGGGAATGCCGGGGGCGGCGGCGCGGTTTGGCATTTTGCCGACAGCGGGAAACCCCGGCGGCAGCTTGTGCCGCCAATTTTTGCCGTGAAATGGTATGATGGACAAAAAGGAGGGCGGCAGTGTGGCGGAAAGTGTGGCGGAAAAGGAAGTGAACTGGGCGGAGATCGAAGCCGATTATGTGAACTCGTCCATCAGCCTGAGGGACGCGGCGACAAAGTACGGCGTGCCGCTCGGGAGCATGCAGAAGCACAGCGCCAAGGGAGGCTGGAGCCGCAAGCGCAAAAAGTACGCCGCCAAAACCGCCGAGAAGGTGAGCGAGAAGCTGCACGACAAAGAGGTCAACCGCACGCTGCGCGAGATCGAGCGCGTGTGCAAGGCTGCCGGACGGCTGATCGACGCGGCGAACCGCGCGATCGGGCAGCTCGACCGCGAGGCGTATGTGAGCTATGACCGCGTGGAACAGGCGCAGACGGAGAGCAGCACGGACGACACGGCGGTGGTGATCACCGAGAAAAAGCGCAAGCTGCGTATGAAGCAGGAGCGGACGCTGGTGAACACCAAGCGCATGACGGAGATCGCCAAGACGCTGGAGACGATCAAGTCGATTTTGACCGGAGAGGACGGACACGCCGTACAGCCGGAGGGCGGTGTGATTGAGATAGCCGCGGCGACGGTGATCGACCCGAGAGAGGACGAGGATGAAAACGATTTGGAAGCCGCAGCCGCGACAGGCGGCGATGATGGCGCGGTGTGAGGACGAGGGCTTTTACGGCGGCGCGGCAGGAGGCGGCAAAAGCGATATGCTGATCATCGAGGCGCTGCGGCAGGTGGACAAGCCCTGGTATCGCGGTTTGATTTTGCGCAAGATCATCAAGGAGCTGACGCAGCTGGCGGAGCGTGCGCGGCTCTATTACAACGCCGCTTATCCCGGCGTGCGGTATAACGCGACGTCACGTGTGTTTACCTTCCCAAGCGGAGCGACGATCACCTTTGACGGCTTGCAGTACACCAAGGACAAGGAGAAATATCAGGGACAACAATTTGAATTTATCGGTTTTGACGAGCTGACGCAATTTAAACAGGCGGAATACGAGTACCTGAAAAGCCGTAACCGCGCCAACGGTCCGGGTATGCGCTGCTATATGCGCGCGACGGGAAACCCCGGCGGCATCGGTCACGGCTGGGTCAAAAAGTATTTTGTGACGGCAGGCGAGCCGAACAAGACCGTGTGGTTTAAGTCGCAGGCGGTAATGCCGGACGGAAGCGTCGTGACATTTTGGTCGAGCAAGGTGTTTGTGCCGAGTCTGGTGTTTGATAACAAGATTCTTCTGCAAAACGACCCCGACTACCTCAAAAAGCTGGCGTCGCTGAACGAAGCGGACCGGAACGCGCTGCTCTATGGCGACTGGAACAGCTTTTCGGGACAGGTATTCAGGGAGTTTGTAAACGATCCGGCGCACTATAGAGACAGGCGCTGGACGCATGTCATCGAGCCGTTCCGGGTGCCGAGTCACTGGCTGATAATTCGCAGCATGGACTGGGGCTATGTGAAACCGTTTTCGGTGGGCTGGCACGCGGTGGACGAGGACGGCATATTCTATCGAATACGCGAGTACTACGGCTGCACCAAGACGCCGAACACCGGCGTGCGCATGCAGGCGGCACAGGTGGCGGAGAACATCAAACAAATAGAGCGGCATGACCGGAACCTCAAAGGCAAGCGGATTATCGGTGTCGCCGACCCGGCTATTTTTATCGAGCAGGGCTCCGGCGAGAGCGTGGGCGCGCTGATGGAGCGGCATGGCGTTCACTTTGAGGAAGCCGACAATGCGCGGATGGCCGGAAAGATGCAGTATCACTACCGCCTCGCGTTTGACGAGAACGGGATCCCGATGTACTACGTGTTCAAAAACTGCGAGAGTTATCTGCGGACGATCCCCGATCTGGTCTATTCGGAGACGAACGTGGAGGACGTTGATACCGAGGGAGAGGATCACATCTACGACGAGAGCCGGTATGCGATCATGCACCGCTGCATTTCGCCGCGACGCAACGTGATGGAGGACAAACAGCTGTTTAACCCCTTGGACGTCAACTATGATTTGATGCGCTATATCATGAGTTAGGAGGACATATGGCAAGAGTATTTAAGGACGCAAACGGTGTGACTATGCCGGTGCGCATGGAGCCTGCACCGGCGCAGACGCTGCCGACAGCGGCAGAGCAGGCGCCGCGCCGGAAGGAAGCGGACAGAAACGGAACGGAACGGACGAAACCGCACAGCGGCAGAAAGCCCATCGGCGAGGAGGAGATCGCCAAGGCAAAGGGGCTGATGAAAGAGTACTTTAACAACAAACGGCTGTTTGACGTGAATTACCGCAACAACTTTGACGTGTACAACCTGCTCTACAATGAGCAGACGCGGCGGCAGTTTGAGTTTGACGGGCGATCCTTTACAGGACAGGCGGCGGCGCCGCGTATCGGTGCGCAGACACTCAATGTGATACTCAACAAGCACGCGGACGCGATGGACAATTACCCCGAAGCCGTCTTTTTGCCGCGCGCAAAGGACGACGAGGAGACCGCAAAGCTGCTGAACGCGGTGGTGCCGTGTGTGCTCGAGCGCAACCGCTATGAAAAGACCTACTCGGAAGCCTGGACGGACAAGCTGGCAGGCGGCGCGGACGGCGTGGCGGTCGTGTGGGACGCGGAGCTGGACAACGGACTCGGGGATATTGCAATACGCCGTGTTGACCTGCTGGCGATGGCGTGGGCGCCGTTTGTGGAGAACATACAGGACAGCCCGCACTTGTTTTTGGTCAACTACATCGACGTGGAGGAGGTCAAACGCGCCTATCCGCAGCTGGAGGCGGTGAGCACCGAGGATCTGGGACTGGAAGCGCAGACGACCTATCAGGCAGAGAGCAAGACGAAGAACAAGGCGGCGGTGATCGACTGGTACTACAAGACCGGCGGCGTGCTGCACTACTGCAAATTTTGCGGTAATGAAATCATCTTTGCGAGTGAAAACGAGGGCGAACGCTATCAAAAGGGATTTTATCATCACGGCAAATATCCCTTTGTGGTGACGCCGTGCTTTTCGCTGCGTGATACGCCGGTGGGCTTTGGCTTTATTGATATTTGCCGCTCGCCGCAGCAGCAGCTGGACGCGCTGCGGCGGGACATCCTCAAAAACGTGCGCGTCAATTCGCAGACGCGCAACCTGATCAACCGGCAGGCGATCACCAACGTGAACGATCTGAACGACCTCAACAAGGACTTTATCGAGGTGGACGGCATGGATCTGAGCCGCGTGGTGCATCCGCTCGATTCGAAGGACATCGCGCCGGGCGCGTTGAGCATGTACCAGGATATGAAGGACGAGATCAAGGACACGACCGGCACCAACGACCCGTCGAACGGCGCAGGCGCTGCCGGTGTGACGTCGGGAAGCGCGATAGCAGCCCTGCAGGAAGCAGGTGGCAAGATCAGCCGCGATCTGACAAAGAGCGGCTTCCGCGAGTTTGAGGAAATCTGTTATTTGATCGTCGAGGAAATGCGGCAGTTCTACAATCCGGCGCGTGTGTTCCGCGTGGTGGGCGAGGATAATCAGCCGGAGTATGTGGCGTTTGACAACGAGGGCTTGCAGCCGCAGCCGGTGGAGCCGGAGGGCGTTGACGGCGTGTTTGAGCGCCTGCCGGTGTTTGACATCAAGGTCAAGGCGCAGCGCAGCAGTCCTTTTACAACAGCGGCAAACAACCAGATGATGATAGACATGTTTCGTATGGGCGCGTTTGCACCGGAAAACGCGGACGCCGCAAAGAAGATGCTGGAGGGCATGAGCTTTGAGGGCAAGGATAAGCTGCTGGACATGGTGAAGAAGGACAGTCAGCTTTTGGAGACTGTGAAGCAGCTGAGCGAACAGCTGCAGATGGCAAACGCGATGCTGGCGGAGCAGGCTGCGCAAGCGGTGCCGACGGGACAGGGAGTGCCGCCGATTCAGGGCGGTGCGCCTGCCGTGACGCCGCGTGAGGAGGCTGTGCTGTGACGACGGTTTATTTGCAGAACGGCAAGCGGACGTTCACGCTGTCTGTGCGCGGACACTGTGCGCATGATGTATGCGTGAGTATTTCGGCACTGGCACAGGCGCTTTTGCAGTACACCCAAGACTTCATGGAGGATAACGCCGGATTTCGGGTAGAGGCGATGGAGTACGGGTACGGACATACGCTGCTCTCGGTGTTTTGTGAGGACGGCGCGCTGATGGAGCTGTACAAAACCGGTACGAGCGCCGTTGTGACAGGCTTTGAGCTGTATGCACACAGCTTTCCGGAGGACGTGGTTTTGGTACGTGCCTAAAGTTGTGCCGCCTTTTGTTTTTTGTTTTTGATAAAATGAGATAAACGCCGGAAAGATGTGGCTTTTTGGCTGGCACCGCGGAAAGACGCGAGTAAGACACCACGGACAGACGTGAGGAGGCATCTATGCACAAAAGAGATTATATCGGAATTATCCTGAATCTGTTTGACGGCGACGGCGCAGGCGCAGCGCAGAGCACGGGCAGCAGTGAGGGAGACGGCGGCACCACAAGCGCCGGAGTGAGACCTGATGTGCAGGCGCGCGGACGCGAGATCGGCGTGAGCGACGATCTGATGGAGAGCTATCAAAAGGCTTTTCACGCGGACAAGGCGCAGGCAGAGGGCGAAACGAGACAGACAGACGATAACGATAACGGAGAAGCAGATCAGGAGGACACCGACGCCGCCTTTGAGGAGTTAATCAAGGGCAAGTTCAAGGACGCGTATCACAAGCGCGTGGAGGGGCAGATAAAGGACCGGTTTGGCAAGCTCGGACGCGAGCGCGCGGAGCTGGAGAACCGTGCGGCACGCTCGGACAAGGTGCTGTCCCTGCTGGCGGAGAAGTACGGCAGCAACGATCCGGAGGCTATCTATAACGCGCTCAGAGGGGACAGGGAGCTGTGGCGGCAACAGGCAATCGACCAAGGGCAGACTGCCGAGGAGTTTATTGAGAGCTACGATCAGCGGCAGAACGCGGCGGCGCAGCAGCAGGAGCTGGAGAACCTGCGGCGCTACCGGCAGGCCAACGAGCTGCACGAGCGGCTGCGCGGTTTGGCAAAGGAGACCGCCAAGCAGTACCCGAGTTTTGATTTTGACGCGGAATTTGCAAACGCAAAGTTTCGAGCTGCGCTCGACTTTGTGGCGGCGCAGAACGAGGAAAAAAACCGCGCGAACGGTACCGCCGGTGAGGTGTTTGACGTGACCTTTGCGTATGAGCTGGCGCACGCGGACGAGTTGAGGGCAAATCAAATCAAGCGCGTGAGCAAGGCGACCGCCTCCGCAGTGGCGCAGACGATGCAGGCAAACCGCGAGAGGCCGAGGGAGAACGCGCTGCGCACCGGCGCCCCGTCGAAGGTGAGCACGTACCAGACCATGAGCGACAAGGATTTTGACGACTATCTGGAAAAGGTGCGGCGACGTGAGGCAAAAATCTGACTGCTTTCCTTGGGAAGGAGTTTGAAAAGATGAAGAAAAAGAGAAGATATATCGGCGTTATTCTTGCGATGTTCGACATCGCCTATTCGGTTGACGCAGGCGGCACCAACTGGGCAACCAACAACGGCACCGGTTATGTGGTGAACGGCTACGGCAACACCATTGAAACCACGGGCAACGACTTTACGCCCGAAAAGGCGGTGTTCTATAACCGTGTATTCATGAAGAATCATATCGGTAAGCTGGTGCACGGTCAGTTCGGCGAGAAGCTGACCATGCCGAAGCACAGCGGCGACGTTGTGAACATCCGCGGTCTGACGCCGTACCCGACCGACTTGACGCCGCTTCAGGAGGGCGTGACGCCAAAGGGCAACCTGATGAATTTCTACTATGTGGAAATCGCGGTGAACCAGTACGGCAAGTACACGCCCGTCACGGATTTTGCGGCTTTTGCAAGCCGCGACGACATTCTGATTCATGACGCGGAGGAGCTGTCGAGCCAGAGCGGCAGAACGATTGAGGAAATCGACCGCGAGGCGCTGAACGCCGGTTTGTCGGTAATCTATGCACCGGCTGTGGTAAACGGTGTTGTCAACGAGGTGAATTCGAGGGCTTCTCTTGGTGCAAACAGCAAGTTCTCTATCGACTGCATTTTCAGGGGCGCCAACTATCTGGAAGTGCAGAACGCGGAGACAATTGGCGACAGCTATGTGGCAATCATTCATCCGAATTGTAAGTATGACGTTATCAACGATCCGAAATTCATTCCGATTGTACAGTATAACGAAGCGACCAGAATCTATAAGGGCGAAATCGGCATGATTGGCAATGTGCGCTTTGTGGTGTCCACCTTTGCCAAGGTCTGGAAGGACGCCGGAGCCGTTAAGAGCGGCAGTGTACACTTTGACGTGTATTCTACGCTTGTGCTCGGCAAGGACGCCTACAAGACCGTGGAAATTGAGGGCGAGGGTATGCACACCATCATCAAGGCGCTCGGCTCGGGCGGTACCAGCGATCCGCTGAACCAGAGGGCGACGCAGGGCTGGAAAACGACCCACGGCATCGGTATTACCGGACAGACCAACATGGTGCGCATCGAGAGCACAGCGACGCTCAATACCCAGCCCCAGAACAACTGGGATCTGCTTGCGCAGGCGAGAAACGCCGGATAAAAGGAGGTTGACGCCGAATGGCAAAGAGACAGGAAGCTGAACAGACAGCGACGGCTGCGGAGAACGAGCTGACAGCGGTAGAGGAAACGGTGACGCTGTCAAAGGCAGCGTTTGAGGAGCTGCTGGCAGACGTTAAGCTGATGAAGGACAAGTTGGCAAACGAGGAGCGTTTGCGCGGCGTGTCCAATGAGAAGCTGCTGGCAGAGCAGGCAGAGCTGGAACGCGTGCAGCGCGAGAACGAGAAGGCGATGGAGCTTGTGGACATCCATGTGGATCTTGGCAACATGAGAGGCAGCAAGAACATCGAGGTGTCGCTGAACGGCAAGCAGTATCTGATCCCGAGGGGACAGACGGTGCAGGTGCCGCGCTGCGTGGCGGAGATCGTTGAGAACGCCAAGGTGCAGCGTGACGCGGCGCTGGGCTTGCAGGATAGGCGTGCGGCTGAGCTTGCCCGTCAGGAGCTGGAAATGGCGCAGGCGGGCTGACGCCGGAAAAGTGAACAGGAATTTGGGAGAGCTGCGGCATGACTGCGGCTCTCTTTTATTTAGTGGCTAGTGGTTAGTGGCTAGTGGCTAGTGGCTAGTGGTTAGTGGTTATAGCCTTTTTGAACGCGGGTATGGAGGGCATATGACTATCAGACGGATGGAGCGCGGACTGCCCGCCGCGGCAGCGGTGTGCCGCCTTTTGGAATGGGATTTTGGTACAATTAGCATAAGACATGAAAGGAAGTGGTGGCATGACGGTTGACAAGGTGATAGAAACTATCAAGGCAGTTAAGAACGGCTATGAAGCAAGCGACGAGCAGCTGCTGCGGTTTATCGAGACAGCGGAAAACATGATTCTCAGCGACATTGTGAGAGGACGTGAGGGCGATGAAGAATTGACGGCGCAGTACGGCGGCACGATTGATTTGGACAACTATCGGGAGCATGTGCTGTGCGCACCGAAGCCGTTTGAGGACATCTATGTGCAGTATGCCGTAAGTCAGCTTGATTTGCTGGCGGAGGAAGGCGAGCGGTATCTTAATGACATGGCGGTGTTTCGAGATACGTTTATGGATTTTAAGCGCTATTGGTGGCAGATGCACCGGCAAAAAAGTAATTACAATTATCATTATTGAGGAGTGAGGGGCTATGTTTCCGGAAATTAACCGGCTTCGGAAGGTAAGCACGCGTATCAGCTTGTTTCGAGGGCTGAACAGGACAGTAAACACCGGCTTTTCGCGCGTATCGAGCAACGACAGCACGGTCTATACGGAGTTTTGCGATATGCAAAATTTATGCAGCGACGACTTTCCGCGTCTGCGCACGCGCAAAAAGCGCTGCACGGCGAACGGCATGACAGGTATTGTGAGCAATCTTTTGATAGCTGACAACCGCTTTATCTACATGACTGACGGTGCGCTGCATGTGGGGAGCGAGCGCTATGAGGACTTCGCTTATGATGGCACAGCGGCAACGCACGAGCTGGTGCTGTACGGTAACCGCGTCGTGTTGATGCCGGAACGGCTGGTGTTTGACCTCGGCACACAGACGTTTGCGCCGATGGATTTTTCCGGCACGACGCAGAGCGTGAGCACCACAGAGCTGAACGTGGCGACGTATAACACAGGGAATCATGTTCGGCCTACAAGGAATTTTAGGGATTTTTCTATTGAAAAGGTGGAGCTGGACGATAACGGCAAGCCGCGTCCGGTCAACTACATCTATGAAAAAGCAAGCGGCTTAGAGGATTATTTTAAGCAGACGAATCCGCCAAACGAATATGCTGTAGAGGATGCTGTGGAGCCTTGGCAGGATACATATTTTACAAAATGGTTAACCATCAAGTCCGGTGAGACGGTGGAAGCACAAGGAGAAAATCCAAGCGGCGTTTACCGATGTACGGATATACTCGAGGGCAAAACCCACAGCATAGATGGAGAAGAATATCATACATACGGCGATTTGCGCCGCTTTGTGAAAATCGACAATCCCTACGTGAAAATCTCGCGCAATGACGACACGGACGCGGATTTGTTCGCCGGTTTGAAAAAGGGCGACTATGTGAAGCTCTCCGGCATGGTGCACAGCGTCGCGGCGCTGAGCCCGTGGTCGAGCAACTATGACTGGGGCAACTATCTGGAAGTGCTTAACGGCGGCTTTTTTAAACTCTATTATGTGGACAGGCAGTGTATCGTAATCAAGGCGAGCATTGACAGGAGCGTGCCCTATACGGGGCCGCTGACGGTTGAACGCGTGATGCCGCAGGCAGACAGCGGTCTGATGCTGGAAGCGGAAAACCGCTTGTGGACTTGCAGCAGCCAAAATCATGAAATATACTGCTGCAAGCAGGGCGACTGTACCAACTGGCAGGCATACGGCGACGGTATTTCGACGGACA
This sequence comes from uncultured Clostridia bacterium, assembly GCA_946407465.1. Classification (GTDB taxonomy): domain Bacteria; phylum Bacillota; class Clostridia; order Oscillospirales; family Acutalibacteraceae; genus Ruminococcoides. The sequence continues at coordinate 14,236 of CAMJOD010000007.1, read as the reverse complement.
GCTACGCGGCGACGGTGGGCAGCGAGGGCGGCTTTACGGGAATAGCGCGGCAGAATGACAGCGTGATATTCTTCAAGGAAAACTGGATTATCAAGCTTTTCGGCAACAAGCCGTCCAACTTTGCGCTCGCAAGCTATAATGTGCCGGGTGTGGCACGCGGCAGTGAGAAAAGCGTGGTGTGGATTAACGGCGTACTCTACTATCTGGGCTATAACGGTGTGTACCGTTTTATCCCCGGCGGTCAGCCTGTGCAGGTGAGCGAGGCGGCGTTTGGCACAGCGCACTACCGAAACGGCGTTGCCGGACGGCACGGCGACAAGTATTATTTGTCGGCACAAAACCAAACAGGCGGCTGGGAGCTGTTTGTGCTCGATACCGTGAGGGGCATGTGGCACAAGGAGGACGGCACGCATATGAAAAGCTGCGTGACCTATAACAATCTGCTTTATTATATCGACGCCGAGGGCGCGGTGAAGTGTGTGGAGCCGGAAAACAACCTGCTTGACGGCGAGACGGAGAGCCGGTTTGAATGGTTTTTTGAGACGCCGGATTTGTACGGTGACGATTTTGGCAAAAAATACATCTCCAAAATTCAGATTCAGCTGAAAGCGGCCGAGGATATGCAGGCAGAGGTATATGCGCAGTTTCGGCACGGCGGCGCGTGGGTTCTTGTGCGCCGTATGCATTTTGAGGAAAGGCGGCACGTGACGGCGCCGGTGCCGGTGCGGCGTTCGGATTATCTGCGGCTGCGCGTAGAGGGCAGCGGTGAAATGGAAATCGGCGGTTTGCAGATTGATTTTGCAGGAGGAAGTGATAAGGTATGGCAGTTTTAAAGCTCGACCCACCTCCCGAGACGGATGATGTGCGCGAGCTGAGAGCCTGGACAAACGACATGTACGAACAGGTCAGCTTTGTGCTGCGGAACATCGGCGAGGATAACTTTGAGGAAGACTTTTTCGACAAGCTCAGCAGAACAGGAGGGGTGAACGATGGTGTATAACGTGTACGGTCCGGAGCAGGTGGAGGACGCGACAAGACGGTATAACAGTGTCGCGAACAGCGCGCCGACCTATCGTGACAGTGCGGCAACCAAGAACGCGCAGCTGGCGACAGATTATTTTGCAAAGCGCTACACAGACACGGTGAACAAAGGCTATAAAAGTGCCTACGGCGATCAAATCAGCGTGTTGGCGAACCGATACCGTGACAACAAATTTGAATGGAGCGCGGACAAGAGCGCCGACTACCAGACGCAGAAGGACTACTACAGGCGCGAGGGCGAAAAGGCGCAGGAAAACGTGCAGGGCGCCTACAGCACCAACACCGGCGGCTACAGCAACAGCTATGCACAGGCTGCCGGACAGCGTGCCTATGGTCAGCAAATGGAGGAGCTGGCAAGCAAGATTCCTTCGCTGCGCAACTCGGCGCTCGCCAACTGGCAGCAGGAGCAGGAGCAGACCATGACGCAAATCGGGCTGCTCAAAGGCTTTGATGACTCCGCCTATGCGCGGTTCCGCGACAAGGTGAGCGACAACTACAACTTTATGACCTACTATCAGAACAAGTACAGCACCGAACGGGGACTTGACATGACCGCGTTTTCGCAGGAGCTGCAAAACTGGCAGGCTCGGCTGAACGCGGCGCAGAGTGATTTGTCGAGCATCCGGCAGTTGGCAGAGAGTCAGTATGAGCACAATAGTTTGAGCGCCGACGCACAGGCGAGTCTGAGTCAGCAGGCAGCGCAGAACAGCGCGTACTATAACTATCTTTACAGTAAAATCAGGTAAGGAGGGCAAATATGGCAGTCACCAAAGAGAATGAACGGCTGTATGCGCTGATGAACGAGCAGCCCGCGGCGGCAGGAGGTGATGCGCAGGCTGCCGCTGCACTGGCAGCAGCTGAACAGGCAGCGACGGATGCAGATTACAGCCACACGGCGGACGGCAGGCTGGACAAGGCTATCAGCGATTACCTGACAAAAAGCGGCTTCGCTTACGATTTGAGCCAAGATAATAATTATAAGGAATTTGCTCAGGCATACAGTCAAAACGCGCTCAGAGGGCGCGAGGCGGCACAAGAAACGGCAAATATGCTGAGCGGCGGCTTTGCGCCGACATACGCGGCAGCGGTGGGAAGCGAGGTGCAGGGCGACATCGGCGCGAATCTGGCGAACTATGCGCCGACCTTCCGCGCGCTCGGACGGCAGGAGCAGGCGGCTCGGACGGCACAGGCAGGCAACGCGGCTCAAATCTATCAGAGCATGGCGGACACGGGGTATCAGCGCGGCCGCGACTTGCAGGGCGACAAGATGAACTATCTCGGCTATCTTGCCGACCGTTATCAGGGCGAAAGGCAGGCGGCGCTGCAGCGGCAGGATATGGCGAACGATGTATGGCGCAGCAGGCTGTCGGGCGCAGTGGAGAACGCGACACAGGCGCGGAGCATTGACAATGCGCGTTACCAGCACGACACGCAGAGTGCGCAGAGCCGTGCGCAGCTGGCGGCGGACGCGCAGGAATTTGAGCAGAAAATGGCGTATCAACGCGCCGAGGACGCCTACAATGTGCGCGTGGCGGCGGCGAAGGAAGCCGCCAAGCAGCAGGAAGCGGCGCAGAAGGCAGCCGCCGAGCAGGTGGAGACAAACAAGAAAACGCATGAGAAGAACGCCGACAAGATCATGAACCATCTGGACGGAAAGCGGAAGATCAGGGATGAGATGATCGGCGATTTTGACTATAACCACGACGGCAAGGTGGACGAAAAGGATCTGACGCTTGCGGAAAAAATGGCAAAGACCGGTGAAGTGGCGTCGGCGGCGGATATGCCGGTGGAGCCTATGAACAGCGAGAAAACGAGCAAGTTTATTGAGATGGTGCGCCGCAACGGGCAGCACTACGGCACGCTGTCGGAGAAAACGCTGGAGCAGCTGCTTGCGAAATCCGGATTGAGTGACGCTGAGGCGGCGTATGTGTATCAGTACTTTGGAGTGTAGGTAGGAGGAAAACAACATGGCGCTTAGCTTGGAGCGATACAGACAGTTAAAGGCAAATAATAAAATCGGCTGGAATACCGAGGCGCTGGAGAGCACCGGCAAAAACATCAAGAGCTTTATCGACGGCGTGAACGGACAGCGGCAAATGAGCGGCGCACAGTGGACGGCGGACGAGTTCGGCAAGCAACGGCAGCAGCTTGATTCTCTGCGCGGTCAACTGCGTTATATGCAGTCCTACGCGGACAGCCTGAAAGGAACCGACGCGGCGCGCTACGGCGAGCTGAACGAGAGCATCAAGAGCATGGGCGCCGCGCTGGACGAGAGCGAAAACTGGTTTGCGGAAAACCGCGACGAAGAAAAGCGAAACAACGACTACAAGACGAAGAAAACCGGCGACGCGCTGCGCGAGCTGGTGCAGGGCGGCACGGACGCGGCACAGGCGGCGGAGAAGTACGGGCTGGACAAGGACGAGCTGGAGAAAAACTACAAGGCGAAGAAAACCGGCGACGCGCTGCACGAGCTGATGCAGGGCGGCACGGACACAGCGCAGGCGGCGGAGAAGTACGGGCTGAACAAGGACGAGCTGGAGAAAAACTACAAGGACATCCGCGCCTATCAGAAGCAGGGGCTGCGCGAGGACAAGTACGGAAGTCTTGGCTTTGACGATCTGATGGGCGTGCTGCGCTCTGCGGACAGCATGGGACAGCGGATCTATGACGAGATACGCCGCGACTACGGCGACGGACTGCGGAACGCGCAGGACTTTGACCGGAACGCGGTATTCAAAAGCCGCGCGGAAAAGTACGGGCTGACGCAGGACGAGGTAAAGCGCATTTATGAGACCTTTGAGAACAACGAGGGCGACAAACACTATCAGAGCACGGCGCTGAGCGACGAGGACAAGGCGTATGTGGCGCGGCGGATCATCGAGACCGGCAGCGTGGAGGAGCTGCAGGAGCTGAAAAAGACGCTGCCGAAGGCGCAGTATTTTGACGGCCTGCGGTACCAGCTGAATCAGGCGATCGAGGACAAGAGCGAGCAGCGGTATTATTTGGACATCGCCGAACAAAATCCGCGCGTGACAAAGATCATGGAGGACATTGCCGCGATCGACGCGGAGCTGCCTTCGCTGGCGAATGATACCGGCGCACCGACAGGGCACAAGGGGCAGTTTGACAACATCACGGACGCGCAGGCGGCGCGTGCGTCGTATCTGCGCGAGCTGACGGCGCAGGGCTATGACGCGGAGAAGATGGTGCGGTATTACAAGCGCTACAAGGAACGCACGGAGAACGAGCAGAACCAGCAGGCGCTGCGCGAATGGACACAGCAGAACCCCGTGACGGCGGCGCTGGGCAGCGTGGCGAGCGTGCCGGTGAACATGGTCGGCTCCGTGGGCGACGTGGTGAAGGTGGCGATGGCGCGGCTGGAGGAGCTTGCCGGGGGCGACGGCTGGTATGACCCGAAGGGCACGGCGAACTATACGGCGCAGAACATCAGGGGCAGTGTGAATGAGATGATCGGCGACGAGAACCACATCGGGCAGCTGCTCTATTCGACCGGAATGAGCATGGGCGACATGCTGCTTGCGGCTGCGGTGAACGCGGTGCCGGTGGTGGGACAGGCGGCGTCGAACGCGATGTTCTTTTCTTCTGCCGGTGTGGGCGCTGCCAACGAGGTGATTCAGAACGGCGGCGACATCAACCAGGCAACGGCGGCGATGATCGCGCAGGGCTCGGCGGAGCTGATCTTTGAGCGTATTTCACTGGATAAGTTGGAGTCGTTCGCAAACGGCGCACCGGTGAAGGACGCCAAGTCGTACTTTAAAAACGTGCTGAAACAGGCGTTTGTGGAAGGCAGCGAAGAATTTAACACGACGCTTGCCAACACGCTGACCGACGCGCTGATAAACGGCGGCAACAGCGCGGTGGAACGCGAGATCAGGCAGTACACGGAGCAGGGCATGAGCCGCGACGAGGCAAAGACAAAGGCTTGGGAGACGTGGCTGCGCGGCGTTGTGGACGACGCGGTGGGCGGCGCACTGAGCGGCGGCGTGCTGGGCGGCTTTGCCGGTGCGAAAAACATCAGTGATTATATCGACCTACAGCAAAGCCTCGGCGGTCTTGCCGTGACGCCGGAGCAAATGAGCGCCTTGCTGGGAGAGAACAAGGCGGCGTCGGCGGACGCTGCCGCGGCGCTTGTGAAGGAGAACGGCGTGGACGCGGTGCTGGAGGCTGTTAAGCAGAACGGCGAGAAGCAGACACGGCAGACGGCGGAGCATTTTGCGGACCTGCGCAAAAAGGGGAAGCTGGACGAAAAGGACGCGGCGGCGCTGCTGGTGAAGCTTGCCCGGGAGCAGGCGGACACCGAGATGACCGACGCCCTGGCACGCGTTGCCGGTGCGGAGACAAAGACGGACTACAAGGCGCGGACGGCACAGGCAGAGTCTTATAACAGCGACTACGACCTCAGCGGCGCACGGATTGAGGACGGCAAGACACAGCTTGACAGCTCCTTTGGCGTGTCACATCCGCACGGTATGGCGGCAAGAGGGCTGAACCGCGAACAGATGACCGTGCTGGGCGTGGAAAGCAGCCTGGAGGAATACGGCAGAGACGACCGCACCGTGACGCTGCGGCTGTCTGACGGCAGTGTGACGGACGCGGCAGGCGTGACGCTGGCGGACTTTGACTTTGACAGGCTTTTGAATCTGGCAAGCGGCTATGACACCATCGGCGCGCGTGCGCTGCTTGCAAACTATGAAACGGCAAAGGCAAACGGCGCGTCGCTCGACGCGTACCAAGCGGCGTTTAGTACGCTGTATCAGGCAGGAAAGGACGGCGTGCGGTTTGAAAAGGCGGCGGAAAATCCGCAGCTGCGCACACTTTCCAACATCATCGGCGAGCAGGCGGCACGCGCGGCAGTGAAGGCAGGCAACGCGGACGGCGGTATTATGGTGAAGGCGCGGCAGTATTTGGTGCGGCGCGTGCGCGTTCCGGGCAAAAAGCACCTCGGGCAGAGCCGTATCGGCGTGGAATATGGTGCAAAGGATGTGAGCGACGACACCAAGGTGCTGCTCAACGCCTTTGCGGAAAAAATCGGTAAGCAGATTATCTTTACCGACAGACTCAATGCCGACGAGAACGGACTGTACAGCGGCAACGTGATCTATTTGAACAGTAATCTGGAGGAGCACGCAATCTTTGCGGCGGCGCTGCACGAGGCGATGCATAACGCGCGTGTGTATGATCCGGAGGGCTTTCGGCGTGTGCAGGAATTTGTTGTGAATTACCTGACCGCCGAGGGTAAGGACGTGGAAGCGCTGCTCGGCGACATTGCGGCACGCTGGGGAAAGGACGCGGCGACGCGCGAGGTGCAGGTGGAGGAGCTTGTCTGCAAGACCGTGGAGGCAATGGCGGCAGACAGCGAGGCGCTGCAAAGGGCGATCGAGACCAAAAAGAACAGCGGCATATTAAAAAAAGTCGGCGACGCGCTCAAACGCATTGCCGACAGAATGATGCAGTTTTTTGAGGGAAACCGGAAGCAGGGACAGCGCGGTCACAATTTGCAGGCGCAGGCGTTTTTGGACGACGCGGCGGCGCTGCGGAAGATGGCGGAGATGTGCAGCGAGGCGTATGAGAACGCGCGAGAGAATGAGAGGGAATTTGGCAGGAAGGAGAGTGAGGAGAGGTATTCGATAAAGAAAACCAGAAGTATTCCTTTAAGACAGCAGATAGATCAAGTTGAGAAGAAAAAGTTAAATGGTAGTAATGCTATATATTTTGGAAGCATTTCTCCTGACTTGGCGCCAAAAACAAAACTAAGCGATAAACCGCTGGTGATGAAACAAGCAGATTACCGAAAATCAAGAAGAAAAAAAGGTAATAATGAGCATTATTCGAGCCATGACGTGCCGGTTGAGTTTTTTTACGACTTACCGGAAAAGTTTAACTCAGCTCCTTTAGCGATTGATAATGGAGACAAAATAACAATTGTTACAAATTTTCCGATGAAGGATAAAAAAGGAAAAGAGTCATTTGCAATCATCGGGATAGCAAAAGACCAAAAGATGGATGATGAAGTAGTAAACACAATAAAAAGCGTTTATCCACTCGATGATTTCAAAGAACGAATAACTAATTATTCAGAACAAGGAAAACTAATTATTCTTAACAAAAAAAGAGTTAAGGATATTTTTGACGCAACAGGAATCGAGACTTCCGAGCTGTCAAAAAACCTTAACTCTGAGAATAATATACCAGATACTTTGGAAAATGTCAACCCCTCACAGCAAAATAATTCTGACAGCGGCAAAGAATTTGACGACCCGAACGGACGAAAATCCAAGGACGACACGATCTTTGACAACTTTGAGGACGAGGTGATGTTTACCGCTGACGGTGATATTTCGTTTGAGGGATTCGGCACGGACGCGCAGCGAACTATTGACGTAAAGGAGATGGTGCAGGAGCAGGGCGCGGAACACGCGGTTTATACGCTGTATAACGCGGCGGCGCGGACGGCGGAAAAGGCGATAAAGGGTCACAGCGGCATACAGCTCGGCGAACAGAATTATGAGCGGATCGCCAAAAAGCTGATGCGGCAGTTCGGTATCTCCGGAAAGCACAGTCCGGAAATGCAGGCGGTGATTGCCGACAGGGTAAAGGCGTTTGCCGACGCGGTGAGGCAGAAGAAAAAGGCGGATTTTGACGTGCTGCTCAACGCCTTGGCGACCGACTGCAAGCGGTATCTGGAGCACAGCGGCGAATATACGCGCGGCATGTTGCAGGAGGACGCAAGCAAGCTGTATGCGACCTTGAAGAACGCTACCCTGATTTTGACACCCTACGCGGAAAAAGAGGTGCTTGACAGCTATGACGGCGACATTCATCAGTTGCGCAGGCGCTTGGGAGGATATGTGCATGTCGGCTTTGAAAGAGATATTGCCCGCTACAAGCATCCGATCTATATCGGCGACGTGATCGACACCTTTGCGCAGGAGACCGGCGACGGCTACGAGGGAATCAGCCCGTACTTTCCGGACGGCGTGCGTTTGGATGACTTGGAGGGCTGGAAATGGCTGGTGGATATGCTCGATTTGTTCCAGCCGAAGTTTGTCAGCCGGTTTGAAAGCGGCGAGTATTACCAGAGCATGGACGCGGCTGCCGTGGACATGGCGCTTGCCGCCGGTACGGCAATTGCGGACGAGATGGGACAGCAGGCGGCGGTGCTGCGGAAAATTGACAAAAACGCCGTCAGGAAGATTGCCGAGGACAGAAAAAAGGCGATTTCGGCACTGTCGGCGCTGAACAAGGCAAAGCAGCTGCAAGCCGGTGAAAAGCTGGACAGAATGAGAGAACGCTGGCAGCAGGAGCACATGAAGCGCGAGCTGGCGGAGGAAAATTTGTCGGTGTTGAAGTCCTTTGTGGCGTCCGACACCAAAAACTACCGGACACAGTACAGGGAACAGCAGCGCAAGGCGCAGTATATCCGGCACCTCGGCAGGAAGCTTGACAGCCTGACCAAGCGGCTGGACGGAAAGACGGCGAAAAACGAGTATATTCCCGAAACGCTGAAAAAGCCGATTTTGAGCGTGCTGGAGCTGTTTGACGTGAGCCGCCCCGGGACAGAGACGCCGGGTTACTTTGGCGCGTTCCGTCAGCTGGACGAGGTGGGCGCACGCGTGAACGCGCTGGCGCTTGCCTATGAAAAGCTAAAGGACAGCGACCACCGAAACGACAAGTACGAAAACCTCGGCTTTGACATTAACGCGCTGGCGTACCGCGATTCAGTGCTCACGGAGCTTCAGTGGCTGGGCGAGCTGGTTGAGGGAAAGAACGTGTATCAGATGACCGCCGACGATTTGCAGTCGGTGGTTGAGGTGATGGAGGAGCTGGACAGACAGCTGAAAAACGCGGTTGAGATTATTTTGGACGGCAAGCGCCTGACGATTCAGGAGGCTGCGGACAGCTGTATCGGACAGACCGCGGACGTGCGGTTTTTTAAGGACGGAAAAAATCTGTTGACGGACACGCTTCGCGCCGCGAAAAACAAGCTTGTGGCAACCTCGCTTGACCCTGTGCGGTACGGCAGGCTGCTCAGCGGCTACCATGACGACGGCGTGATGTATCATCTGCTGCTGACGCTGCATCAGGGCGAACAGAAAAAAATACTCCTCATGCAGCGTGCCTACAGCGTTTTGCAGGCTATTACCGCGAAATATTCACGAAAAGAGCTGCAAGCCTTGCAGCGCGACGCGGTGGAGGGATTCACGATGAAAGACCGGCGCACCGGCGCGGACGTGAAGCTGAGTCAGGGGCTGCTTTTGTCTATCTATCTGACGGACAGGCAGGCGGACGGACACCGACACCTTGACAACGAGAAGTACAGCCGTTATACCGTGGTGCCGGATCTGGACTATATGAACCGCAACCGCGTTTTGCCCGACACAAAGGGCAACCGGCAAAGAGCGCTGGGCGACAAGCGGCATGAGGTGGTGTTTGACCGCTACACGCTGCAAAAAATAGCCGACTATGTGAAGGACACGCCGCTGCTGCGCGAGCTGGCGGACGGTATGACACAGGTGTTTGACGGCTTTTTGGCGGACGAGATCAACAAGGTCAGCTTGGAAAGAGAGGGACGCATGATTGCGACCGTGCAAAACTACTTTCCGATAAAGACCGACTCCGACGACCCGAACAAAAAATATCAGGTGAACAATGAGGGCGAAGGGATTTTTGTTGACGAACGGCTGAAAAGCAGGAGCTTTACCAAGCAGCGCGTTTTTTCGTATAACGCGATCGTGATGGAGGACGCGCTGGAGGTGTTTCAGCGGCATGTGGACGCGACGGCGGAATATTGCGGTATGCTGACGCCGGTGGAGAACATCAAGAAGGTGCTCAACAGCGACAACGGCGAGATTACCGTGCGCCGTCAGCTGGAGCTGAAATTCGGCAGCGACGCGCTGCACTACCTTGACAAGCTGCTCGGCGATATTCAAAAGCGCAAGGACGGCACGGACGAAAACTGGTTTACCAGAGCGAGCGGACGCGCGATGGGCGCGGCGCTGGCGCTGAATCCGCGTGCGGCGCTGAAAAACTGGGCGGCGATGCCGCTTGCCAACCGCTATTTCGGCAGGGCAAACGTGAGCAAGGCGGTTGTGATGGGCTTTGTGAAGGGCAAAGACCTTGTGCAGAAGTATGACGCCTACACGCCGTATATGTGGTACCGCGCACAGGGCAACGGCACGGTCGTGGGTGAGCTGAGCCGCCGGCACGGCTTGTATGAACGCTTTGGCGAAAGGCTGGATATTATGGGCTGGGCAGACCGAAAGGTGGTAAACTCCCTGCTCTATGCAGCCGAGGCGCATGTGAAGCAGACGACGGAGCTGGAAGTTGACAGCGAGGCGTTTAAAAAAGAGGTTGCACGGCAGTTTGAGCGCTGCGTGGACGAGAGCCAGCCGAACAGCATGCTGACGAGCAAGCCGCAGTTTGTGCGCAATAATGTGATGCGTGCGCTGAGTTTGAACGCCTTTGCTTCGCAGCGTATGGCGATGGGCAACGGCGTGATCGACAGCTATCTGGAATATGCCGCAAGGCGCAGTGAGTATAAGCAGGACAGAACGGACGCGGCAAAGGCTGCCATGAAGGACGCGCGCAAGCGGTTTTTGCGTTCGGTCGTCGGTGTGGTGGAAAGCGCTGTGCTGCAAAAGCTGCTGGACGTGCTGGCGGGCATGCTGATCTATCACAAATGGGACGACTACAAGGACGAAAACGGCGAGGTCACCTTTGCAAGTGTGGCGTCGGGCGTGGGGCTTGGCGTGCTGAAGGGCTTGCCGGAGGAGATCGCAGGCGGCTTTGTGTGGCTGGACAAGGCGTGTGCCGCCGCGGAAAAGCTGGTTGACAAGGACGCATACGGCGCTGAGTTCGGCGCTATGAGCATTACCGCCGTGACGGATATGGCGGAGTATATTCAGGGCGGCAAATGGGACAAGGTGCTCGGAAAAGCCGCCGACCTGCTCGGCGTTCCGCTGCTCGGCGGCTCCAACGCGCAAAGGCTGTTCGGCAGCGCGAAAAGCTACCTATTTGACGTGCTGAACGGACGCTTGGGCTATATCGACAACAGCGGCAAGGTGGATTTGAGCTATATGGACGTTCAGATTGCCGAGGAATTTCGCAAGGACAACGGCAAACAGGCGGTTTGGCTGCGCGGTGTGTGGGAGACGGAGCTGGTACAGAAACGAAAATCTGAACGGGATAAGGAAAAAGACCCGGAAAAGAGAAAGACCGATGAAGAAATCGAGGAAGCGGTTTCGAATGCCATCGACGAAAAGCTGGCAAAGGCGCTCGCGGACGGAAATGAGGAGATTCAAAACGCCGCCGTGGCGCAGGTGAACGGCAATATCAAGGTGCACAAAGCGGCAAGAGACAAGTATATCGGGCTTGGCTTGGACGGCGCAGTGTTTGACAAAGCCGTTACCAAGGTGTTCAACGGTATTGAAAAGGAGGTGAAGGAGCAGAAATTTGAGACAGCTATGGAAGCGGCGGAATACCTGAAAGAGCTGGGATTTAACGACACGGCTGCCGAAAAGACGGCAAAGAAGCTCACTTATCCCGAAGAAAAGACAGTGACAGGCGGCAAGTATCAGCTGTCGGACGCGTTCAACGCGGTTGTCGGCGGCGACGAGGAGAGCTTTGCGGTTGTCAAGAAGGATTTGACGGAAAACGGCAAGACGGAGGAGGATATTGAGAAGTACCTGAAAAGCTTTTCGCAGACAAGAGAGCTGTTTGAGGACTACTACGCGAACAGCGGCGAGAGGTTTCACCGGGCGAGGAAAATTCTGCAAAGAATCTACGGCGACGAGCTGGCGGCAAAGTATGCGCAGTTCGTGAAAAAATACAAGCAATAACGACATTAAAGCGAAAAGCGGAGAGTGGGAAAATAAAAATTCCACTTTCCGCTTTTCATTTTTCGCTATAAAACAAGTGCCGCCTTTTGTGCTTGGGTTTTGATAAAATGAGTATGGAGGTGATTTTTTGAGTAATGTTATCGGGTTTAAGGTGTTTAAGAACACGCTGAAACGCGACAGCGGCTATGCTCCTGTGAGCGGTGAAAATGGCTATTCGGTGATTCGCTGCGTATTTCCAAGCGGCGGCGACTGGGAAAACGTGACAGCGGTGAGCGCCGGATTCTTTGCGAATCCAAAGGACATTGCAGGTGTGACTGCCGACATCACCGATGACGGTGAAGAACGCACTGCCGAGTTCGCGATTCCCGGCGCACTGCTGAAACAGGGCGAACGGCTGCACTTTGGTCTGTTTGCTACGGTTGGCGGCGTGACGATTGCCACCAACACCGTCGCGCTCGACGTGGCGAGAGGGATCATCAGCGAAGATATTGATTACGACCCCGAGGAAGCGGCGAGCATGTTTGAGCAGTTTTCGAACGCGCTCAATATGGCGCTGAACGGCAAGGCGGATAAGGTGACGGGGCGAAATTTTGCCGGAAAGGTTTTGACAGCAGACAGCAACGGCAATATACAAAGCTCGGGCTATTCCGTGGACAGTGTGAGTCTGAGTTCGGGGATTCCGACGTCTCAGGTGGTGCAGCGAGCGCTGAACAGCAAGGCGGATAAGGCGGAAGCCGGAACCGACGGCGAGCTGGCGACGATTGGCAGTGACGGAGAATTGAAGCGTTCGGGGGTTTCGGTTGCGCAGATTGTCGGTGATGGCAGCACTGACGAGGTGCCGACGACCGACGCGGTACGGAAAGCGTTGGATGAAGCAGAAGATACAACCAATGAAAACATAGACTGGATTTTTCAGGGAAACAGCGCCTATTTTCCGCAACTGTATTTTGAACAGTATTTTTCAGCCAGTGGCAGCAACTACAAGCTGATCTATGAAGATCGAAACGGTGAGAGACATGTGCTGTTTGACTTTGGGCTGCTGCCTGCCGCAAAAGGCGAGAAGGGCGATAAAGGCGAGCAAGGACCTTCCGCCTATGACGTAGCGGTAGGAAATGGTTTTGTCGGCACTGTAAAACAATGGATTGACTCACTAAAAGGCGCAACCGGAGCACAAGGTGAGAAGGGCGATAAAGGTGACGCCGGACGAGGTGTTACTTCTTTCTCACTTACCAACGGCGTGCTGAGCGCGAATTTTGACGACAGAACGTCTCAGACAATCGGCAACGTTAAGGGAGAAAAAGGCGACAAGGGCGATAAGGGTGACACCGGCGCACAGGGGGAAAAAGGCGAAAAAGGCGATAAAGGTGACACCGGTGCGCAAGGTGAAACAGGCGCAACCGGCGCACAGGGTGACAAGGGCGATAAAGGCGACGCCGGACGAGGTGTTACTTCCTTCTCACTTACCAACGGCGTTTTGACCGCAAATTTTGACGACAGAACGTCTCAGACAATCGGCAACGTTAAGGGTGACAAAGGCGATAAGGGAGATAAGGGCGACAAAGGCGATGCCGGAGCAGCAGGCGCAAAAGGAGATAAAGGCGAAAAGGGTGACACCGGCGCACAGGGCGAAAAAGGCGATAAAGGTGACAAGGGCGACGACTACATTCTGACGGAACAGGACAAGACCGAGATTGCAGCACTCGTCAATCCCTATGTGTTTGCCGATGAAATTCCGCCGGACGCCGACCATACGAAAAAATACGTGCTGCCCGACGGCTATATCTACGAATGGCGCGAGGGTACGCCGGACGTGCCCTATAACGCCAACACGAAAATCATCAACAAACGACCGTCCACAGGTGCGCATTACGAAACGGCTTTGCTTGACTACGCCGGTGTGCTGGTCTCTGACTTGATACCGTTTGACGCAAGCTGGAAGTATCGAACCGATGCAACAAGCGGCAGTCTTGCCAATATAAACATCAGCGGAATTGACAAGCTTGTCCCGGGCTACAACAATAACGCCGTTATCATTTATTATTACAGACGCGACAACGGCAATTCACTGGGCGCGGCGCTGGCGAAGGACTTAGTTTCTCTGAATAGACCGTCCGCCGGCAGTGACATTGCGCTGCCTGTACAGTTCAGCCTGATGGACGAAAGCGTCTTTTTCACGGGTATGGACACCGCAAATCCCGGCGCGACTATCGGCTATGTTCGTGTGCTGCTTGGCATTTCAACAGCCGGAAGCATCACCGAAGATGATGTAAAAGATGTTGTTATCAACGTGCCGTTCTATGACACGTCCGGCACCGAAGCCGGATGGGTTTCGACCG
>CAMJOD010000006.1 GCA_946407465.1 uncultured Clostridia bacterium | reverse complement strand
ACGGGAATGCCGTAGCCCTTCATTTTGTCGAGCGTTTCGCCCTCGTTCATGTCGGAGCCGGAGATTTTGTAGCCCTCGCTCATCAGAATTTCCGCAATCGGACACATGCCGCTGCCGCCGATTCCGATAAAATGTATTCTTTTTATTTCGTTTAAAAGCTTGTCGTAATCCAAAAAAACGCACTCCATTTCCAGTTTGTTACTGCTTTAAATATTATTATACGCCAAACCGGCAAAAAAATAAATACCTAATTTTGCACCTCTTTTATTGCCAAACCGGCGCGATAATGGTAGAATATAGACAGATACGGTCAATTAATCTATCTTTATTTCTAAAAGGGAATTTTGTATGCTCAAGAAAAACGACGTCATTCATCTGAACATCACCTCCGCCACCGCCGAAGGCAGCGGCGTCGGCAAAACCGAGGACGGCATGGCGGTCTTTGTGCCGCTTTCCGCAGTCGGCGACCGGCTGGAGGTGCGGATTTTAAAAGTAAAAAAGAGCTACGCATTCGGCAAGATTGAGCGCATTCTCTCCCCTGCCGCCGCGAGAATCACGCCCGACTGTCCGCATTTTGCGCAGTGCGGCGGCTGCGTGTGGCGGCATATCTCCTATGAGGAGGAGTGCCGCGTCAAGCAGCAAAGGGTGCAGGACGCCGTGGCGCGTATCGGCGGCATCGACGCGCCTGTCAAGCCGATTATCGCAAGCGAGCGTGTGCTGCGCTACCGCAACAAGGCGCAGCTGCCCGTCGGAACCGGCAAGAATGGCAAGCCGGTAATGGGCTTTTTTGCCTTTCACAGCCACCGCATTATCGACTGCGCCGACTGTGCATTGCAGCCTGCCTGCTTTGCGGACGTGATGCGCATCACGCGCGAATTTCTGGCGCAGACGGACAACGACATCTATGACGAGCAGACCGGCAAGGGCAGACTGCGCCACCTCTACATGCGGCTGGGCGAGGTCACAAACGAGCTGATGGTCTGCTATGTGGTCAACGGCAACGGACTAAAGCAGGAGGATTTGCTGGTGCGCATGCTGCGCGAGGGCTTGCCGAACCTCAAAACCGTGCTTATTAATTCCAACAGAGAAAAAACAAACGTGATTCTCGGCAGAAAAAACCGCACCGTCTACGGCGGCGGCGTGATTACGGACAAGCTCTGCGGACTGACCTTTACGATTTCGCCTTTCTCCTTTTGGCAGGTCAACCGCGCACAGGCGGAGCGGCTGTATGCCAAGGCGAGAGAATACGCCGCGCTGACCGGCGCCGAAACGCTGCTCGACCTCTACTGCGGCACCGGCACTATCGGCTTGAGCATGGCGAAGGACTGCAAGCGCCTGATTGGTGTGGAGATAATCGCCGACGCGGTGCGCGACGCGGAGCACAACGCCACGGTTAACAGTATATGCAACGCGCGCTTTCTGTGTGCCGACGCGCCGCAAGCCGCCGCACAGCTTGCGCAAGAGGGCGCAAGGCCGGATGTGGTGATTCTCGACCCGCCGCGAAAGGGCTGCGGCGAAACGCTGGTGCAGACCATCGGCAGCATGTCGCCCGACCGCGTTGTCTACGTCTCCTGCGACCCGGCGACCCTCGCCCGCGATTTGCAGTATTTTGCAGCCGCCGGCTACCGCACGGTGGAGGTCACGCCGGTGGATATGTTCCCGAGGACGGCGCATGTGGAGAGTGTTGCGCTGTTGTCAATAGTTTATTAGCATATAGAGAATAACAAAGACAAAAATAAGTTTCACTGCAAAACTATCGTGAAAGGATTTTTTTGATATGACCGGAGAATCAATCGTCAATCCACCTGAAAACATAGAAATAATTGATACATCTGAATTTAATGAAGAATTGTCAGCAGTTTTTGGACAGTTACCAGAAGTTGCTAAGCCCCTGTTTATAGGCGCAAAAACAGCCTTTTCTAAAATAGAGAAAGCATTATACACTGCACCGGCATTTATTAACGCAGTAAAAGCAGCGATTCCGGATGTGACGCTGCAAGCGGTGTTAACGGATAAGCAGAAACTGCAGATTGCCAAAGGAGCCCTTAAATTAATGGCTAAAAAAGATGGCTCTCTTATGGCAAATCTTATCAATCCAAAAACGCAAAAAATCGTGGCTACTATTCCGCTTAAATCCGTAAAAGTGGCACCAGAGATTACTCAGGCTATGACGAATTTTTCTACTCAAATGCAAATGGCGCAGATTGCTGAAGCTATACAATCAGTTCAACTCGCAGTCGAAGAAGTGCGAATGGGACAAGAACATGATCGATTGGCAACAGCATATAGCTGTCAGCAGAAATTACTACAAGCGATTAGCATTAAAAACCCTGAGCTGAAAGCTATAGCGCTAATACAGTTAGTTGCAGCAGCCGAGGACAGTAGAAATCTCCTAATGCTGAGCCAGAAAAGCAATGTCGATTTTATCAAAGGTCAACGCGAAAATACTTTTCAAAAGATATTTTCTGGGGCAAAACCTGAGGAAATCAACAGTAAAATGAGTGAAATACGTGAGAGTCTATGTGCAGTAAATATGGTCTCATTTGCAGAAGCTATGGCTTATCAGGAGCTTGGAGAGCATGAGGCGGCAAAAAGGAGTCTCACTTACTATGCGAGCTTTATCGAAGATACATATACATCTGTTCCGGGACTGATTCAAAGATTAGATTCGATTGATCCTTCACCTGAAAATTACTGGTCAAACACCTTGCCTGAAATTAGCGAAAAGATAAAACAACTTCCAAGTGAACCCAATACAAAACTATTAGAGAATAAGCGAAAAAGGAGAAAGAAAAAATGAAAAACAAGTCCGGTAAAAGAGTTTGTAAGAATAAGAAATGTCAAAAGGTTCTGCCGAGCGGCTATAAACATAGGTATTGCGAAGCATGCCGAAATAAACATGCATATGCCATTAGAAATACTCTTGAAGGAATAGGCGCTTTAGCAGGAATAGTTCTTGTAACAGCTATCGGTAGAGAGATTAATTCTAAAAAATGAGGAGTAGTTTGTGACAAATAACGTTATTATTTGTAAAAACTGTTGTCGGCATAAGCTATAAAGTATGAATATGTGCCTTTAATTCACCCTATTATCCCGAGTCATGCAGAAACAACGTTTTTGTCCTGAACAGCTAATCAATCTTACCGCCGGTTTTTCAGCACTAATCAAAAGTTGAGGTTTTTTATGTTTGGTATAAAAAGAAGAAAACAAAGCCGACAGGCTGACAATAGGATGAAGGAGTCCGGCAGCGCGGCTGTTTTGCAGCTCAAATGCGCGGTCGCCGTTATGCCGTCGGGCGACGCGAAGGACGGCTCTGCGGAGTACAAGGACAAGGGCGTTGTCACGGTGACGGACGACGACCGTCTTTTGCTCCAAACAAAACGCGAAGCGATGGATTTTGAGCTAAAGGACGTCCGGCTGTACAGCAAGGAAAACGCAAAAGACGTGCGGCTGCGGCTGCCGTCGGCACGCTGTCAGCTGTTGTTTCACAATCTGCGCGACAAAGATGCGTTTTGCGCTGTGTTTCAAAAAAAGCTGCCAAAGGAACAGGAAGAGCCCGAGGAAAGCTCCGGCAATATTCTGCTGCTGGAGCACCACGTGAACGGCATGGCAAACGGTGTGCCGCGGCACATTATGATTCAGGCGTACTATGACGCGCAAAACGAGCAAATCGTCTACGACGACGGCGAACATCAGGAGACGTTTCCGGTGCCTCCCCACGTCAAAAAGAACCGCAACAGCCTGATTGCCTATCTGAAAACGCAGGAGACCTCTATCCCCTATTTTTTATTGACAAGTGTATAAATGTTTTATTTAAAACCAAAACCACTGCGAACCGAAATCCGCAGTGGTTTTGATTATCTATATAAAATTCTTTAAAGAAAGCTTACCAGTTCAAAAGCTGATCCCAAAGGCTGTCGTTGGAATGAAATTCTTCCTGTGAGTCCTCGTTGTTGGGCTTGACGGAGGGAACGTATTCGGTCAGCTCCAGCGTGAGGTTCTGTTGGCGGTTGTTGCGCAGAACAGTGAAGGTGACGGTATCGCCTACCTTTTTGCCCTCGAGCGCCTTTTCAATCTCGGCTTCGGTGGAAACGGAGGTGCCGTTGACCTCGGTGATCATGTCGCCGGATTTGAAGCCTGCCGCCTCCGCCTTGGAGCCCTGGTCTACCGAGAGAACATAGACGCCGAGCGCGTTGACGTTGTAATAGAAGGCGGTGTCGTAGGAGCTGATGTCAACAAAGCGCATGCCGGTGTCAATCTTGCCGGTCACGTAGCCGTAATCCTTCAGGTCGCGGATAATGTCCACAACCTTGTTGACGGGAATGGCAAAGGCGATGCCCTCTACCTCGGTGGCGCTGTCCTTGGCATTGACAATGCCGACCAGCTCGCCCTTGGCGTTAAAGAGACCGCCGCCGGAGTTGCCGGGGCTGATTTGGGCGTTGGTCTGGAGCAGGGTGAGGTTCTTGTTTTCAATCGTGACCTCACGCGCCAGTGCGCTGATGATGCCGTCGGTGACGGTGCCGCCGAGCGTGCCGAGCGGATTGCCGATTGCGACAACGTAGTCACCGACTACCAGATTGCTGCTGTTGCCGAAGGTAGCAGGCGACAAGCCGGTCGCCTCAATTTTGAGCAGCGCGATGTCGTTGTCCTCGTCGCTGCCAATCAGCTTGGCTTCGTAGGTGGTGGAGCCGTCGCGCAGGGTGACGGTGATTTTGCTCGCGCCGTCAATCACATGATGGTTGGTGACGATATAGCCGTCCTCCGAGATAATCACGCCGGAGCCTGCGCCCTTGGTGACATACTGACGGGCAAAGGTGCCGGTCTTGATGCCCTCGGTGGCAATCTCGACCACGCTGTTGGCGGTCTTTTTGACAATGTCGGAGGTGGTGACGGGCGTTGTATCGGACGAAGCCGCGTTGGTGGTGCTCTCGCCGCTGCTCGCCGCTACCCGGTTGATGGTCATGGTGCCGGACGCAGCCGGTGCGGCGCCTGTGCTCTTGCTGAGCAGATAACCGCCGCCGAAGCCTGCGCCTGCCGCAACGACAACCGCAATGGCGAGTGCCGCCGCCACAAAGCCGCGTGACGCGGGCTTGGACTTCTTTTTGGCAGACTGCGGCTTGACATCCTGCTTTTGCACAGGCGTGCCGTAGTTATAGACGCGCGTGTTGTCATTGTTCACGCCGCCGGTGTAGCTGCTGCTGTAGGGATTGCTCTGCTCGGTGTAGCCGCTGCTGTCGGCGGTCGCCTCGGTTCTCACCGAGGAATAGGCGTCTTCATAGTTGTTGGGATTGTGCGCGGCGTTTTGGTTGTTGCCGTTGATATAGGAATAACGGTACTCGCCGCCGCGATAGGGGTTTTCGGGATTCCATTCATAGGAGCTTTCCTCTGCGGGCTGCTCCGTTTGTTCAGGCTGCACGGTCTTTGCCGATTCAACAGTCTTTTCATATTCCTGTCCGATTTCCTTGCTTTTGTTAGCTTCGGTCTCGGGATTGGTTTCAAAATTTTCAAAATCATAGAATTTGTCTGACATAATAATCCTCCTCCTGCGCTTTAGCAAGCTAACCTGCGTTAGCGGTAAGTGCATTTTTTATGTTGTCATTACTATAATCCCAAAAAGTGAAAACTATATGAAATACAGTTGAATTATTTTGAAAAGTAAATGACATTTGTTTTAGAAGCAGCGCTGCTCTTACGGATTTGAAGCAGAGGCTATTTGATGATTTTTCGTGTGACCTTGACGCCGTCATAGCGCTTTTTGAAGGAAACACGCGCCGAAAAGCGGCTGTCGCAGGTTCGGCAGTAAAAGTCCGCGTTAAAGCTTTTGTTGCGCAGCTTCCATTTTTTGAGACGCTTTGCCTGACTGCCGCAGTCCTCACAGCAGAATTTGAGCTGGGCGCGGTCAATGTCGGGCGAGCTGAGGTCAGTAATGTAATAATTTTTGAAGAGCATGCGCTCATAGAACGCGTCGCCGTCCGCAGGCAGAACACAGCTTTCGAGCGGATAGCCGTCCTTCACCCTGCGCAGACATTCCAAACTGAGATAGGCGTCGGCTGCGGCGCGGTGCTGCTCCTCCTCGGAGAAGTGAACGCCGATCAGCTCCGCAAAACGCCCCAAGCCGATTTGATTGCCCTCGTCGTAGCGGTCAATCGCCCTTTCGCAGTATTCCTGCAAATCGCAGTAACGGCGCAAAAAGGGTATGCGGCGGTCGTGCGCAAAGAGCTGATAGTTTTCTATCAGGGTGTGAATGTCGGTGGTGCCCCAGGTCATCAGGGTGCAGTCGCCGGCAAATTCCGTGAACGCACGGCTGACAGAGAGAAAATCCCCGCCCTCGGCAACGTCCTCGTTGGTGAGGTGCGTCAGCTCCTTGACCCTGCCGCTGAGGCGCTTTTTGACGCGCGGCGCCACAAGGCGCGAGAAGTCGGCGACAACGTTAAAATCGCCGTCGACCTTCACCGCGCCGAACTCGATAATTTCATTGACAAATTTGTGTGCGGACTTGCTGTAAGCGGTGTTCCACTCCAAGTCCAGAATAACATAATCCATAATTAAAGCCGTTTGATTTCCTCTATGCCGTTGATGTCGGACAGTCGCGAGATGACGCCGCGCAGGTGATCCTTGCCGGCGACGTCGATTGTCACCGTGACAACCGCCTTGCCGCTTTTCAGCTCACGCGCGTTGAGGGTGTGAATAAAGATGTGCATATTGGAGAGCTGAATGGTGACGTCCGCCAGCAGACCGGCGCGGTCGGTGGCGGTGATTTGCAGCGTGCTGCGAAACGCCTCGCCGGTTTCGGTTTGCCAGCGCGCCGAAACCCAGCGCTCCGGCTCCTCGCTGTCCGCGATATTTTTGGGAACATTGGTGCAGTCGCGCTTGTGAACGGAAACGCCGTAGCCGCGCGTGATATAGCCGATGATGTCGTCTCCCGGCAAGGGGTTGCAGCAGTTGGAGAACTTGACGAGCACATCGTCGTTGCCCTCGATAATCACGCCCGAACGCGCCTTTTTGCGCTTGACAGGCGCCTGCGGCACCACGATTTCTTCAATATTGGCGGCGTAGCGCTTTTGGTACTCCTCCTTGAGACGCGGCATGATTTTCCACAGCTGAATACCGCCGTAGCCGACCGCCGCATAAAAGTCCTCCAGCGTGTTGTACTGCTTTTTCATCGTCAGCGCGCCGAAAAACTCCGCCATTTCCTCATCGGTCAGGTTCATGCCCTGGCGCTTAAACTCACGCTCAACCGCCTGTCTGCCCTCGATAATGTTTTCGTCGCGCTTTTCGTGCTTGAACCACTGGCGGATTTTGGATTTTGCCGAGGCGGTTTTGCAAATATCAATCCAGGCGCGGTTGGGGTGTTCTTCCTTTTGGGTGATAATTTCACAGATTTCGCCCGTTTTGAGCGTGTGGTCAATCGGGACAATCTTGCCGTTGACCTTGGCGCCCACCATGCGGTGACCGACCTGTGTGTGTATGAGATAGGCGAGGTCAATCGGTGTGGAGCCCTTGGGCAGGCTCATCACGTCGCCCTTTGGGGTGAAGATGTAGACGTCGTTTTCACCGAAATCGTTGCGGATATTGCGCGCAATATCCGTGGCGTCCTCCGCCTCGAGCTGGTCGAGAATCATGCGCTTGACCTTTTCGATATTGCGGCTGACGCGCTCGCTGCCCTTGGCGTCGTTGTTCATGCCGAGCTTGTATTTCCAGTGCGCCGCGATTCCGTATTCGGCGGTGTAGTGCATCTCCCATGTGCGGATTTGCACCTCAAAGGGAATCGCCTTTTTGTCGAGCACGGTGGTGTGCAGGCTCTGGTACATGTTCTGCTTGGGCATAGAAATGTAATCCTTAAAGCGGTTGGGAATGGGCTTGAA
The DNA here is from genome assembly GCA_946407465.1 of uncultured Clostridia bacterium. Taxonomy (GTDB): domain Bacteria; phylum Bacillota; class Clostridia; order Oscillospirales; family Acutalibacteraceae; genus Ruminococcoides. The sequence goes on along the minus strand of CAMJOD010000006.1, from coordinate 28,793 downwards.
AATATCGTGCACCACACCCAAAACGTTGTAGCAGTCGGACACATTGTCCACAATCACGCGCACCGCAAAGACGTCAAAAATATCGTTGATGCTCTGGTTGCGCATAATGGTTTTGCGGTAGATGCTGTTGATGCTCTTGACTCTGCCGCTGATATAGACATTCGGAATGGTATCTTTGGTTTTTTCGATGATTTGCTGCTTGATGGACTCGATAAACGTCTCTCTGCCCTCCTCGTTGAGCAGCAGGGCGTCCTCGATTTCCTTGTAGCCGATCGGGTCGAGGTATTGCAGGGAGCGGTCCTCCAGCTCCTCCTTGACGGTTTTGATACCGAGGCGGTGCGCAATCGGCGCGTAGACCTGCATATTCTCCACCGACTTGTCGCGGCGCTTTTGCTCGGGCATGCAGTCCATCGTGCGCATATTATGCAGGCGGTCGGCGAGCTTGATGATGATGACGCGGATGTCGTCCGCCATGGCAATCAGCATTTTGCGGATATTCTCCGCCTGCTGCTCCTCGCGTGTGGAATAGGGAATCTTGGAAATCTTGGTAACACCGTCTATCAGCTTTGCCACGTCGTTGCCGAACAGCTTGCGCACCTCGTCGAGCGCGACCGGCGTGTCCTCCACCACGTCATGGAGCAGGGACGCACATATGCTGTCGCTGTCCAAGCCCAGCTCCGCCACAATGCAGGCGACCGAGGTGGGGTGCAAAATATAGGGAATGCCCGACACGCGGCGCTGGTCGCCGTGGCTCTTTTCGGCAAAATAATACGCCGACTCCACCTTGGCAATATTGTAGCTGTTGCCCGTTTTGTTCAGAATGGACAGCAATTCGTTAAAATCCTGATAGTGAGCTACATTGGAATACTTGCTCATTGTGTCACCTCTTTCAGTTTTTTGATAATGGAAGCGGAGGACAAATCGACCTTTTGCGAAACCGGGCACAGCGTGATACGGTTGGTTTTGAGTCCCTCCTGTATCCGAATCAGCCCCAGCTCGTTCATCGCCTCCAGCGCCACGCGGATTTTGCCGTAGGACAGACGGTTTTGCAGCCTGCCGACCAGCGTTTCGGCGCGCAGGCTGTAGCCGCCGCGGTCGCGCAGATAGCGGTAGAGCAGCGCGAAGTCCTCGCGGTTCGGCAGGATGCTTTGCAGCTCCTCACGGCGCAGCCTGCCGCCTCTGCAAAAGGCTTCGAACAGGCGGCCGCTCGACAAAATCCGCTCGGCGTCCTCATCATGCGCCTTGACGTCCTTGATGATGACGGAGACGCTGCTGCGGTCGTTGTATTCGTTGATTTCAAGCGTCGCGGCAATGTCGAGCAGCTCGCCCTTTTCGTAGGGAAACTCCTCGGCGGAGGTAAAAAACAGCATGGCGGACATCGACACACTGCCGCGCGACAGCACCAGCCGCAGGTGCTTATTATTCGATAAAGGAATAATATTGGTTAATACCATATTGAAAAAGCCAAACACCGGCGTGGGATTGCCTGCGCCGTAGGGCTTCATCACATTCAGCTCGCCCACCAAATCCAGCGAAATGGCTGCCGGATTGAGCTTGCAGTCGATATGCAGGGTGTCAAAGGGCATGCTGCCCTGCCGGTCGGCGTATTCGTTAATTCTTTTTCGGAATAAATCTATATTGGTGGACGGCAGCGACAGCCCGACTGCCATCGGGTGGCCGCCGTAATGCGTGAGCAAATCGGCGCAGGCGGCGACCGCGTCGCAGAGCGCAAAGCCCTCCACACTCCTGCCGGACGCCTTTGCGTTTTCGCCGTCGCGCGAGATGATAATCGTCGGCTTGCCGTAAATCTCGCGAATACGGGAGGCGACGATGCCCACCACGCCCTGGTGCCAGTTTTCGCCGTCGAGCACAAGCACCTTGTCCATCACCAAGCGCGGGTCGCCGGTGACGCGCGCGTCGATTTTTTCTATAATATCGCGTTCAATCTGCTGCCGCTCGGCGTTGTCATAGGACATGGCAAGGGCAAAATCGTTCGCTTCCTCTTCATCATTGGTGAGCAAAAGCTCCACGGAACGCCCCGACGCGCCCAGCCTGCCGACCGCGTTGATGCGCGGCACCAGCGTAAAGGAAACGCTGCCGGCGGTGATGGGCTTTCCCTGCATTCCGGCGCTGCGAATCAGCGCAAACAAGCCGGTGCGCTCGGTTTGGCGCATGCTCAAAAGTCCGCGCTTGACAAACACGCGGTTCTCGCTTTTCAGCTCCACAATATCGCCGATGGTGCCCAGACAGAGCAGGTCGGCGTACATATCGAGCAGCGAATCCACATCGCAATACTCTCCCTCGAGCGCCATAATCAGCTTGAACGCCACGCCGACGCCCGACAGCTGCTTGAAACGGCTGGGGCAGTCGCCGCGGTGCAAATCGACAACCGCGCACGCGTCGGGCAGCTCGCCCAAGGGCATGTGATGGTCGGTGACGACCGTGTCGATGCCGAGCGACTTGGCGTAGCGGATTTCGCTGATGGCGGCAATGCCGTTGTCCACGGTGACAATCAGGCTGACTCCCTTTTGGTGCAGCAAATCGACAGCGGCGTTGTTCATGCCATAGCCCTCCGCCTCTCGGGAGGGTATGTAGTACATCACACGCGCGCCGATTGCTTCGAGATACGAATACAGCAGCGCCGTGGAGGTCACGCCGTCCGCGTCATAGTCGCCGTAGACGCAGATAAGCTCCTCCTGCTCGACGGCGGTATGCACACGCGCACACGCCTGTTCCATATCCTTGATTTCCCACGGCGGCTCAATTTCGGAGTCGTTGTACAGAAAATCCTCGATTTCCCGTGACGTGGTGATGCCGCGGATTTGAAGCAGCATGGCGATAATGCCCGGAAGATGATATTGATTTTGAATAACATTTGCCTCGTTTTTGTCTAAGGGAGCTACCTTCCAAAGCTTCAACTTGACGCATCCTTTCCGTGTTTTTTAGGCGTTTTGCAGCATATCCTCCGCGTGCGACAACGCCGCCTCGGTGATGTTGACGCCGCCGATAATACGCGCCAGCTCGCGGATTCGCGCTGTGCGGTCGAGCGGATTGACAACCGTGAAGGTTCTGCCCTGCTCCACGCGCTTTTGTATCAGATAATGATAATCCGCCAGCGCCGCAATCTGCGCCTGATGGGTGACGCAGAGCACCTGGCTGTCGTGCGAGACCTCGCGCAGCTTCAAGCCGACCTTTTCGGCGGCGGAGCCGGAGATGCCGGTGTCTACCTCGTCAAAAATCAGGGTGTCCACGTCCTCGGTGGCAGCCAGCACGGTTTTGATGGCAAGCATCATACGCGACAGCTCGCCGCCGGAGGCTATTTTGGCGACCGGACGCGGCGTTTCACCGGGGTTGGCGGAAATCAGCAGCTCCGCCTTGTCGGTGCCGTCGGCGCCGAGCGGTACTGCTTCAAACTGCGGAATCAGCTCCACGTTGGGCATATTGAGAAACCGCATTTCGGTTTTTACATTCTGCGCAAAGATTTTTGCCGCTTCCCTGCGCTTGGCGCTGAGTTGCGCGGCAAGCGCGAGCGCCTCCTGCTTTGCCGCGGCGCAGTCACGCTCCAAATCGTCGCGGTTTTTGTCGTAATTGAGCAGCTCCTCCAAGCGCGTTTGCATGGTCTCCGCCAATGCAGGCAGCTCGTCGGCAGTGCAGTTGTATTTGCGCGTCAGCCTGCCGAGAAGGTCAAGCCGCTCCTCAATCTCCTCCAGACGCTGCGGATCGCTTTCAAGATTGTCTATCGCGTCGCCGATAGCCGCGGCGCAGTCGCGGAGGTTATAATAAATATCGGTCAGATTATCGGCAAGCTCCTCATACTCGGCGCTGTAGGCAGCCGCCGACTGCATGGCGGTCGCGGCGACGTCCACCGCTTCCGCGCCGCCGTTGGCGTCCTCGCCGTCCAGCATCATTTTTGCCTTGTTGAGCAGAGAGAAGATTTTTTCAAAATTCAGCAGAGAGGTGCGCTCCGCTTCGAGCTGCTCCTCCTCCCCTGCCTGAACGTCCGCGTCAAACAGCTCCTGCGACTGGAATTGCAGTAAATCTATCTCGCGCAGGCGTTCACTTTCGTCGGAATTGGCTTCATTTAATTTCTTTTGAAGAATTTTGTAGGCATGATATTTTTCCCGATAGGCGGCAATCAACGCCTGACAGCCGCCGTAGCTGTCGATGTAGCCGAGGTGCGTTTCGGGTGAGAACAGCTCGTAGCTCTCGTGCTGTCCGTGGATGTTAATCAGGTTCTTCCCCAGCTCGCGCAGCATCGAAACAGTTGCCGGTCTGCCGTTGATTTTGCAGCTGCTTTTGCCGCTCAGGCTCAGACTGCGCTGCAGCAGCAGGGTGCCATCCTCCGCCTCAAAGCCGAGACCGGCGAGCGTCTTTTGTACTGTGGGGTTGACGTCCTCAAACAGAGCGCTGACAAAAGCGGTCTTTTCGCCGGTGCGGATGATGTCCCGGGAGGTGCGCTGTCCCATGATGGCGTTGATGGCGTCGATAATGATACTCTTTCCGGCGCCGGTCTCACCGGTGAGCACGTTCAGCCCGCCGCTGAAATCTATGGAGGTTTTTTCGATAACCGCGATATTTTCGATATAGAGTGTCTTTAACATACTGTGTTCCTGTTACTTATTGATGATATATTGTTTAAGAGAATCCGTCAGCGCGGCGGCGCTTTCGCTTGAACGGCAGGCGACAAAAATGGTGTCGTCGCCTGCAATCGTGCCGACCACGGCGGCGTTGTCGGTGGAATCCATCGCCGCACAGACCGCGTTCGCCATGCCGCTGAGGGTTTTTATCACCACGATGTTCTGCGCGAGGTCGATGGACGTGACGGAGTTCGAAAAGAGCTGGGCAAAGCTGGAGCGCAAATCGTCGCGTCTGCCTGCCGCCGAGGTGTAGCGGTATTTTCCGTCGCTGCCGAGCGTTTTGACAAGGCGCAAATCCTTGATGTCGCGCGAGATGGTCGCCTGCGTCGCCTTGTAGCCGGACTCCTTGAGGCGACTGATGATTTCGTCCTGCGTCTCGACGGGATATTCGGAAATGATTTCGAGTATTTTTGCGTGTCTGCCGCTTTTCATCTCAGTTCTCTCTCCTTGAGCTTCTCGTTCAGTTTACGGTAAAAATTGCGTTTTTTGACGGACAAAAGCGTCAAATGCTGTCGGGAACGGCGCACCTTCACCACGTCCTGCTCCGCGATATTGATATTGATTTCGCCGTCGATGGACAGCACGCAGCCGCAGCCCGGCGGAATTTTGACCGTGACGCCCAGCTCGCTGTCCACGTCAAAGAGCACCGAGCGCGAAAACAGCGAATGCGGACAGACCGGCGTCATCAAAATGCACTCCATCTGCGGCGCCAAAATAGGACCGCCTGCCGAAAGCGAATAGGCGGTGGAGCCGGTGGGTGTGGAAAAAAGCAGCCCGTCGGCGCGGTATTTTGAAATCTCCTCGCCGTTCAAAAACAAGGTGAAATCGACGATTTTGGAGAGCGTTCCGTGGGTGACAACAGCGTCGTTGACCGCTAAAAAATGCTTTTCTTCACCGGCCTTTTGGACGGTTACGTCGAGCAGCAGACGCTGTTCGGTGTAGTAGCTGCCGCTGAGCAGATTTTTCAAATCGCCGATTTCGTCCATCTCCACGTCCGCCGCAAAGCCGAGCCTGCCGACATTGACGCCGATCAGCGGCGTGTCGGTGCAGGCAGCGTATTTTGCCGCATGGATAATGGTGCCGTCACCGCCGACGGTGACAGCCATGTCCGCGAGTTCAAAAAGCTGCTCCAAGCTGTCGGAAAAGGCGGCGCCGCTGTTTGCAAACTGCTCCGCGCAGTCCGGCGGCATGAGCACCTCTGCGCCGGCAGCCTGCATATCGGCGATAATCTGCGCGGCACAGCGGATTGCCTTTTTCTTTGTCAAGTTTACTACGATTGCAATTCTCATACACTCACCCTTTTCAGGCAGTTATTTGTCGAGCGCCGCGTGCGACTGCTTCACCAGCTCCTCGGGTGACACGGTTGCGTGCGCCTGCGGTTCGTCGGATTTTTGCAGATAAATCAGGTATTCGATGTTGCCCTCGGGACCCTTTATCGGGGAAAAGTCCAGCCCGAGGACGTCAAAGCCGTTTTGCAGACAGAAGTCGAAGATATTCCGCACCACCTCGGCATGCACCGACGGGTCGCGCACCACGCCCTTTTTGCCGACCTTTTCTCTGCCTGCCTCAAACTGGGGCTTTATCAGACAAACCGCCTGCGCGCCTTCCGCCATCAGCTCGCGCGCGACCGGCAAAATCAGCCGCAGCGAAATGAAAGAAACGTCCACCGAAAAAAAGTCTATCGGGTCGGGCACCTGCTCGCGCGTCACCTTGCGCATGTTGGTGCGTTCGAGGTTGACGACGCGCTCGTCGGTGCGCAGCTTCCACGCCAGCTGACCGTAGCCGACGTCGATGGAATAGACCTTTTTGGCGCCGTTTTGGAGCATGCAGTCGGTGAAGCCGCCGGTGGAAGCGCCGATGTCCATGGTGATTTTGTCTTTTAGGTCAAGGTCAAAGCTCTTGATTGCCTTTTCGAGCTTCAAGCCGCCGCGGCTGACATAGGCGAGCGTGTTGCCGCGCACCTCCAGCTTCACATTTTCGTCATAGGCAGCACCGCATTTGTCCGCCTTTTGGTTATCGGCGTAGACCTGTCCTGCCATGATAATCGCCTTTGCCTTTTCACGGCTCTCGGCAAAGCCCTTTTCATATACAAGTATGTCGAGTCTTTTTTTCATATGCTTAATCCTGTTGTGATAAATCCTTTAAGATGACCTCTACCATGCCCTTGTCGTCAAGACAGAGCTGCTCCAGCGCCTCGCTGACGGTCATCTGCCGGACAAATTCGTCGCCGATTGCCTTGATATGGTAGTGACCCTTGAAGCCGCTGTAGCTGATTAAATCGGCAAAATTCCGCGCGATGCCGCCGTTTTTGACGCCCTCCTCAAAGAACCATACCTCGTCAAAGCGCGAGGCAAAGATGACCGCGTCGCGGCTGACGGGCTTGATTTTGCAGAGCTTCAGCAGACAAAAGTCCATGCCCTGTTTTGCCAGCGCCTTCTGCGCCTTGCAGGCATAGGAAAACAGTCTGCCGTAGGTGACAAGCAGGTGCCGCGCGTTGGGGTTGCCGTAGGTGTTGTAGTCGATGCTCTCCTCCGCAAAATCGTCGGGACGGTACAGTTCGCCGCCGCGCGGATAGCGCACCGCCGCCAACCCCTTTTGCACGTAGAGCGCCGTGTGCAGCGACTTGCGCATGCCCTCAAAATAGGTGGGCGAATAAATGACGGAGTTCGGAATGGTGTTGAGCATCGAGACGTCAAACACACCCTGGTGGGTCTCGCCGTCGCTGCCGACGATGCCGGCGCGGTCGATGGCGAGCACCAGATGATTTTGACCGAGCGCCGCGTCGTGAATAAGCTGGTCGTAGGAGCGCTGCAAAAAGGTGGAATAGACCGCGAAAACCGGACGGTAGCCCTTGGAAGCCAAGCCGCAGCCAAAGGTGACGGCGTGCTCCTCGGCTATGCCGACGTCAAAAAAGCGGTTTTTGTGCTCCTTTGCAAACGCTGTCAAGCCGGTGCCGCTTGTCATGGCGGCTGTGATGGCGCAGATTTTGTCGTCCTTGTCCGCCAGCTCGCAGAGCGTCTTGCCAAACTCGGCGGAAAAGCCTTTGTGGCTGGACATCGGCTCGCCGGAATCAATGTCGAATTGTCCGATTCCGTGGAACTCGCCGGGCTTGTCCTCCGCTGGACGGTAGCCCTTGCCCTTTTTGGTGACGACATGCACCAGCGCGGGCGTCGTGCTCTTTTTTGCCGTTTCGAGCGCGTTTTCGACCTCCTCCACATTGTGGCCGTCGATGGGTCCCAGATAGGTGAAGCCGAAGCAGTCAAACAGCGTGTTTTTGTAGACTATGTTTTTGATTCTCGATTTGCTGCGGCGCAAAAACGCCTTCATCAGTCTGCCGAGCAGCGGTATTTTGGAGAGCACGCGCTCGGTGTTTTTCTTGACGCGTATGTACCACGGCTGAATACGCACCGTGGTGAGATAGCGCGGAATGGCGCCGACGTTTTTGGAGATGGACATTTTGTTGTCGTTGAGAATGACAATAAAATTCCGGTTGAAGCGGCCGGCGTTGTTGAGCGCTTCAAACGCCAGTCCGCCGGTGAGCGAGCCGTCGCCGATTACCGCGATGGTATGGCTGTTGTCACCCTTCATCGCCTTGGCGTTGGCGATGCCGAACGCCGCCGAAATGGAGGTGCTGCTGTGGCCGGTGTTGAAATCGTCGTAGGGGCTTTCTTCCTTTTTGGGAAAGCCGGACACGCCGCCCTTGGTGCGCAGCGTATCAAAGCTGTCGAATCTGCCCGTGAGGAGCTTGTGCGTGTAGCTCTGGTGACCGACGTCCCAGACAACGCTGTCCTTCGGAAAATCAAAGACGCGGTGCATGGCGACCGTCAGCTCCACCACACCCAAATTCGGCGACAGATGTCCGCCGTTGACCGACACCACCTCAATCAGCTTTTCTCTGATTTCGGCACAGAGCGCGTCAATGTCGCTGTCCGCAATGCGTTTGACGTCGTGAGATGATTTAATTGTTGAGAGTAAAGGGTACTCGCTCATAGTATCACACGCCGCTGGGCGTTTCCTCCGCCTGTTATTAGAATAGAATTATTTTTTTCTTCTTGCCAGATTCACGGCAAAACGGCTGAGCGTTTTGGTGTCGCCGTCAAATTGTCTGAGAGCGGCAATCGCCTGTGCCGTGTACTTGTCCACCATGCGGCGACACTCCTCCAAGCCCAAAAGCGAAACAAGGGTTGACTTTTGGTTGGCTTCATCGCTGCCGACGGGCTTTCCGAGCACCTCATCTGTGGAGGTGCAGTCGAGAATATCATCCTGAATCTGGAACGCGTAGCCGATTGCCTTGCCGTATTCGCCGGCTGCCCTGACGGTCTTGTCGTCGGCGCCTGCCGCGATACAGCCCAGCTCGCACGCCGCCCGGAGCAGACAAGCGGTCTTTTTGGCTATCAGCTCCATGATGACCTCATAGGAAGCCTGCGTTTGCTCGCTCTCCAAATCTATCATCTGACCGCCTGCCATGCCGTAGCAGCCGGCATATTTGGCGAGCGTTGCCGCCGCCCTGCGGCATGCCGTGTCGCCTGTCAGCTCGGCGGTGTCATCGCGTGTGAGAATTTCAAAGGCGAGGGTTTGCAGCGCGTCGCCTGCAAGCAGGGCGGTGTCCTCGCCGAACGCCTTGTGATTGGAGGGCTTGCCGCGGCGCAAATCGTCGTCGTCCATGCAGGGCAGGTCGTCGTGAATCAGCGAATAGGTGTGTACCATTTCCACCGCGCAAGCAAAGGGCAGCGCGCGCTTTGTCTTGCCGCCGCAGAGCGCGTTGAACTCGAGCACCAGCATGGGACGCACGCGCTTGCCGCCTGCCTTCAGGCTGTAGCGCATGGCATCAATCAGCTTTTTTTCGCGGCTGTCGCTGCGCGGCAGATAACGCTCGAGCGCGTCTTCTATCAAAGGCAAATAGCTGTTATTCATTGGGTTCCTCCGTGAAAAAATGCGCCAGCTTTCGGTCGGTCGCTTCGATTTTGCGGTTGTAGCCGTTGAGCTGTTCCATGCAGAACGACATCAGTTCGCCGGCGCGCACATACAGCGCCACGCTCTCTTCCATGGGCAGCGCCTCGTTTTCAAGTTGGTTGACAGCTTTTTCAAGCATATCGTACGCCTGTTCAAGCGTCATGTTTGGTTCCATTGTGTTCCTCCCCGGAATGCGCATATTCCAGCAGTCGCTGCATACGGTGATTGGCGCCGCTGCGGCTGATGGGCGGCGTCAGGTTTTCGCCGAGCGTCCGCAGAGACATTTCGGGATTTTCGAGCCGCAAATACGCGATTTCCTTCAAATCGTCGGGCAGGGCTTCCAGTCCGACGGTGTTTTTTATCGTTTTTATCGCCTCCAGCTGCTTGGCGGAGGCGGATGCTACCTTTGTGATATTGGCAACCTCGCTGTTGATGCGTCGGTTGACGTTGTTGCGCACCTGCTTGACAGCCTTGGTGCCCATAATCTCCATCGCCTGAATCGGCGCGCCCATGTAGGTGAGCAGGTCGCAGATTTGCTCGCTGCCCTTGAAATAGACAATATAGCTGCCGTTGCGCCGGACGGTTTTGGGCGTAAAGGCGGACTCCGTGACCTCGGTGAGAATCTTGCACAAATCCGCGCTGAGATTTTTGTAGGGCGCGCAAAATTCGGCGTGATAGCTCTTCATCGGGTCGGAGACAGAGCCGCAGCTGAGGTATACGCCGCGCACAAACGCGGCGGCACATTCCTCACCGGACAGGTTGGCGCGGTTTACGCGCAGCGTCACCTGTGCGCCGCTGTGACCGAAATCCTCAAAAATACGCCTGCAGTCGTCCTCGCCCACCACACTCAGGCGGTAAAGGCGGCTCTCGCCCGTGCGAACGCGGAGCGCCGACTGCCGTTCGATAATCGGCATATACAAATTTTCGAGCAAAAAGGCGGCGCGTCTGACGGCGTGGCTGCTCTCGGTGGTAAAGACAATGCTTTGCCGCGAAAAGCTCTTGCCGAACAGCAGCATGCCATACAGCTCCGCCTTGAGCATGTCCCTGTCAAAGCAGCGGATTTGGCACAGCTCTTTTTTGACATCTGATGAAAAAGACACGGTTACTCCTCTTTTGCGGTCAGCGATGCACATCGCGGTGCTGAATCACGCACTTGTAGCCCATACGGTGAAAATGGCTTTCGAGCTCGCGCGCCAGTGTGACGCTGCGGTGCTTGCCGCCGGTGCAGCCGACGCCGACCACCAGCTCGCTCTTTCCCTCCTTGAGATAGAGCGGCACCGCAAAGTCGAGCAGGTTCAGCGTAAGCTTCAAAAACTGCTGTGTTTCTTCACTGCCCAGCACATAGTCGCGCACCGGCTGATCCAGTCCGGTTTGGTGCTTTAGCTCGTTTATGTAGAACGGATTGGGCAGACAGCGCACGTCGATAATCATATCCGCCTCGAGCGGAATGCCGTATTTGAAGCCAAAGGACATAAAGCTCAGCGTGAGCGCCTGCGTGGTGTCCTCCAAAAACAGGCTCAGCACGCGCTCGCGCAGCTGCTTGGTGGACATATAAGTGGTGTCGATGAGATAGTCGGCGTGGTTTCTGGTGGACGCGACCAAGGCTCTCTCCAGCTCCACCGCCTCTGTGACCGAGCCGTCCTTGAGGCGGTCAACAAGCGGATGGCGGCGGCGCGTCTCCTTGTAGCGCATAATAATCGAGTCGTTTTTGGCGTCGAAAAAAAGTATTTTGACGTCCTTGTGCGCTGCCTTGAACTGTTCAATGCCGACGTTCATCATTTTGTAGTTTTCGGTTCCCCTGACGTCCACCACAACTGCCACGCGCTGCATTTTGGAATCCTCCGATTTGGAACAGAGCGTGTAGAGCATGGGCAGCAGCGAAGCCGGTATGTTGTCTACGCTGTAGTAGCCGATGTCCTCCAGCACATGCAGCGCAGAGGTTTTTCCCGCGCCGGACATGCCGGTTATGATGACAAAATCCATATTCCCCCCAAATGCGGTTACAAAATAATCAATTCACATTCCAGATTGTAGCCCGTTTCGTCGTAGACCTTGGTCTGTACCTCGCGAATCAGGCTCTTGACGTCATTGGCGTTGGCGTTTGCCTTGTTGATGATAAAGCCGGCGTGCTTTTCGCTCACCTGTGCGCCGCCGTGTGAATGTCCCTTTAGTCCGCACTGCTCAATCAGTGCGCCTGCGTAGGCGCCTTCGGGACGCTTGAACACGCTGCCGGCGCTGGGATATTCCAGCGGCTGCTTGCTCGAACGCCTGCCGAGATAGTCGTCCATTCTGGCGCGGATGTCCTCGGGATTGTCCTTGCGCAGCTTTAGGGTGGCGCCGGTGATAATCGCGTTGTTTTGGCGGTAGACGCTGGCGCGGTAGCCAAACTGCAGGTCGTCCTTTTCGGTTCTGCCCGGCTCGCCGTTTTTGGTGAGGTGATTGACGCTGTAGACCACGTCCTTCATCTCGCCGCCGTAGGCGCCTGCGTTCATAAACACCGCGCCGCCGACGCTGCCGGGAATACCCCACGCGAACTCCAAGCCGCTCAGTCCGTTGTTCAGCGCGAACTTGCACAGCGCCGCCAGGGTGGCGCCTGCGCCGCAGTAGATGGTGTCGTCGTCCACAAGCGCGATTTTGCGGAAATCGCCGTCCAGCCGAATCACAACGCCGCGATAGCCGTCGTCCGAAGCCAAAATATTGCTGCCGTTGCCGATTATCATATAGTCGATGTCGGATTCGCGGCACTCCTTCAAAATCGTGCTCAGCTTGCTCAGCGAGGTCACCTTTACGTATGTATCGGCAACGCCACCGATTTTGAAGGTAGTGTGCTTGCTCAGCGGCTCATACTTGCGCGCCTCGCAGCCCAGAATCTCCGCAAGATTAAATATTATATCCGTTTTGTCCATTTGTTACCCTCTCATAAATCAATATAAAAGCTTTAGCGGTCTTTATACTAATTCCTGATAGAAAGTAGACTAATATTTTGCGAGGATATTTTTCGCAAGACAAGGCGGAGGACGCCGCAAGGCTGTCGCCTTGCAAGGACGACAACGCAGTATTGCGGAAAATAGACCGCAAAGATTGTCTACTTTTTATTAGGTATTAGTATTAATCCCACTTATCAATCACTACCTTTGGCGACTCCGGCATTGCCGCCAAATCCATTCCAAGGCTCTTGAGCAAATCCTTGGCGGCGTTGTAGCCCATCTTTTTCTGGCGGTTGTTCATCGCAGCCACCTCAATGATGACGGCGAGGTTTCTGCCGGGCTTGACGGGAATGCGCATGGTGGGCACCTCCACGCCGAGGATTTCCATATATTCATTGTCAAGACCCATGCGGTCGTAGACCTTTGTGTTGTCCCAAAGTTCCAAATTGACAACCATGTCAATCTTTTCACTGGTTTTGATGGCGCCCATACCGAACAGCTGACGGGCGTTAATTATTCCTATGCCGCGCAGCTCGATGAAATGACGGATATTTTTGGGCGACTGTCCGATGATCGTATTGACGGAGGTGCGCAGGATCTCCACCGCATCGTCTGCGACCAGACGGTGACCGCGCTTGATCAGCTCAATGGCGGTTTCACTCTTGCCGACGCCGCTGTCGCCGACAAGCAGACAGCCCTCGCCGTAGACCTCCACCAGCACGCCGTGACGCGTAATGCGCGGCGCCAGCTCGCGGTTGAGAAGCTGAACCAGACGGGCGGTTAGGTCGGATGTGTTTTCATCTGTGCGGAAGATGGAAACCTTGTGCAGCTTGGCGCTCTCCAAAATAACGTTGGAAGGCTCGATTTGGCGGCAAATGATGACCGCCGGAGGACCAAAGCTGAAAATGGAGTCGATGACCATGCGCTGCGCCTCGGAGCCGAAGCGACCGAGATAGGAAAATTCCGTGTTGCCGAGAATCTGAATGCGCTTGTTGTCAAAAAATTCGAAGTAACCCGTCAGCTCCAAGCCGGGTCTGTTTATTTCCATTGAAGAAATATTCGTTTCCTCATAGTTTTCGGATACATATACCTTGTCCAAGCCGAGCCGTTCGACTATCACGGACAGAGGTACGGAAAATTCAGACATAAATCCACCGCCTTTGATAAAATGGTATAGTAATTGATTATAATCAGTTTATATTATACTACAAAAGGCAATTTTAATAAAGTCTTTTTATGAATTTTTTTCATGTTTTTGAACAGAAGTTTGCCCTATCGCACGGGAATAACGGTTTTTGACGACACGCGCAGCTCCTTTTCGGCGGTTATCAGCGGCACCGAAAAGCTCTTTCGGCGCGCGTAGGCGTTAAAAACCGACAAATAGTCCGTCTTGACCTCCGGCTGTTCACTGTGCAGCAGGTCGATTTGGCGCTCAATCAGCTCCTGCGCGCTGTTGTCGCGTTTGAGACGGCGGATGGTGCCCTCGTCGCAGAGCGCCACATGCGCGACCGGAGAAAAGTACGCCTGCGTGGAAATATAGTCGATGTCGCGGCGCATGACCTCTCCGCTCACCTCCTGCTCCAGCAGCAGCAGCTCCAGCTTGGCGAGCGTCACGTGCGGAATATACTGCTCCTCCGCCAGCCTTCGCGCCTCCTCAAAGGAGTCCGCCGGAACCGTGACGGCGTGCGGCTTGTCGCTGTCCTCCAAAAGAAAGAAGGTGTAGCAGAGCTTGTCCGCAGAACGGCTGACGCAGACGTTTTCGATAACCGACGCCGTTTCGACGCGGTGGGCGTTGTTGCAGCCGGTCAGCAGACAGAGCGCACAGCAGAGCGGCAAGAATTTGTTACGCATGTTGCCTCCTTTTTTGAATGAGCAGCACCGCCGGCAGGACGACAGCAGTGAGAAAGCTAAAGCCAATCAGCACCGGCGGACAGGTGAAGCACTCTTTGATAAAAGGAAACTGCTCCGCCAGCCAGTGCAGCACAAAGATACCGCCGGTCAGCGCGGCGGTCAGGGGCAGGCTGCCGGGCTTGCCGACTGATTTGGTGACGCCGCAGAGCAAGAGGGACAGTATCATAAAAACCGACATGGTGCTCAGCGCCATATAAAAGCTCTCAATGCCCGAAAAGCTGCCGAAATGCGCCACACGCGACAAGACAAAGGTGCGGTATTCCTGCCTTGCGGCGTAGGCGCCGACCGCATAGACGATAAAAAACAGCACCAACGCATATTTGACGCCCGTCATCAGCAGCGCGATAGTCACGTGCCGTACGCGGAACTGCTTGGCGCTGCCGCAAAGACAGGCAAAGAGCGCCGCGATAAAGCACGGCGTCGCGAAATAGAGCGCGTCCTGCAAAAAATCCTGCGGTTTTCCCGACAAAAACGCGCCGCCGTTTTGAAAATCCAGCGACGACACGCAGCCGCCGAACAGAAGCAGATTGGTTGTCATGGCGAGCACGAACAAGAATATTCCGAACCGCGTAATCACGTTGACGCCCTTGACGGCGGCATACACGCAACAGCCGAGCAGCAAAAAGGCGATCAGACAGGGGCTTGCGTCGGGATAGTATTTTTTGCAGAACATCTCGGTGTAGGGCAGCAGGAAATAGACGGCGATATACAAAAAAGAGGCGCCGCAGATTGCCGCTGTCAGCGCCCTGACCGGCTTGGCGCGGCTGCGCAGCAGCGTGAGCGCGTCGGTGTTATGCCGCGATTTGAGCAGCACGGACGGAATAAAAAAGAGGAAGCAGACCGCCAGACCTGCCGCCATGGCGCCAAGCGTGAGCGGAAAGGACAGCCGCTGCGACAGCTCATGGTTTTGCAGCAGAATGACCGCGCAGGCGCAGAGGGTCAGCGTCAGCAGCATGCGCTTGGAGGAAAACGGAACCTCACGATTCATTTGATTTCCTCCGTTTCTGCAAAATTTTGCACCTTGATGGTGTGCTTGCCGAGCTTTTTCCAGCTTGCGCGCACAAACACGTCGCGCATGGTGCGCAGAGAAAACGGCGACAGCGAGGAAAGATACGGCACGCCGAGCGAGGTTTTGGAGCACATGCTGATCAGCACCAAGGCGGTACACAGCACAATGCCCCACAAGCCGAGCACACCGGCGACAATCACCAGCAAAAACCGCAGCATCGTAACGGGCGGATAGAGCGGCGAGGTGACATAGCTGCAAATGGCGGCGGTCGCCACCACCATCAGGGTAGACGAGCTGATGATACCGGCGGTGACGGCGCTTTCGCCGATGACCAGCGCGCCGACAATGCTGACCGCATGGCCGAGCGACTTGGGAATCCGCAGTCCGGCTTCCTTCATGATTTCATAGACAAAGGTGATCAGCAGCACCTCCAAGGTGACCGGCAGGGGCGTTTGAGAGAGCGAGGAAGCGGTTTTGATGAGAATCCATGTCGGAAAATATTCGGGATGGAACTGCGCAAACGCTGTGTAGAGCGCCGGCAGAAATACCGACACCATAAACGAGAGATATTTGAGCGTGCGGATAAAGGCAGCGTAATAGGTGCGGTTGGAGTAGTCGTCCACACCCTGAAACTCCTCCACAAACAAATGCGGCACCAGCATGACCGCCGGTGTGCCGTCCGCGATAACGGCGACTCTGCCCTCCGTGAGCTTGCCGCAGACCGTGTCCGGACGCTCCGAAATGCCCACGCCCGAAAACAAACGGCTTGTGTGCGGATCCTCCAGATATTCCGAGAGATAACCGGCGGCGAGCACCGTCTCCAAATCGCAGGCAGCCAACCGCTCGCGCAGCTCCTTTACCAGCTTGGGAGAGGCTGCGCTGCGCAGGTAGCAGAGCATGAGCTGCGTGCGGCTCTTCTCCCCCACCGTGACCTGCTCAAAAACCAAATCAGGGCTTTTCAAGCGGCGGCGAATCAGCGACATATTGACGCGCAGCGGCTCCGTAAAGCCCTCGCGCGAGCCGCGCTGCACCACCTCGCTCTCCGGCTCGGATACGCCGCGAAACGGAAAGCCCTGTGCGCCGACCGCTATCATCTTGGCGGCGCCGTCCACGGTTATCACGGCAAAGCCCGAGGAGATGAAGGTCAAGAGCTGCTCCTTTCCCTCGAACGCCGTCACATCAGACGACGCGAGCACCGTGTATAAAATGGTATCCACCATCTGAGCAGGCGTTTCGGCTCCGAAGCGGTATGCCATCAGCGGATTGATTGCCGCCTGCGCGAGTCCCTCCTTGTCCACCATGCCCTCCAGCGTGATAATGGCAGCCTTGCGGCGTTCGGGCGACTGCAAAATCAGTGTGCGCACCGTCAGGTCGGCGGAATTGTCGAAGGTCTCCTGCAAATCCTTTGTTATTTCCAAAAGAGAATTATACATGTTATCACCTGCGCTTATTGTGCGCTGCGCCGCTTAAAATATACATATTCCGAACGCGAACGGGAATGGTAACAGAGGTGATGCTATGTTTATCGCGGTAATCCGAACCGTCATTTTATATGTTTTTGTCATTCTCGCCATTCGCCTGATGGGCAAGCGCCAAATCAGCGACATGCAGCCGAGCGAGCTGGTGGTGACCATGATGATTTCCGATATTGCCTCGCTGCCCATGCAAAATACCGCGCAGCCGCTTTTGAGCGGTGTGGTGCCGGTGTTGGTGCTGGTTTCGCTGGAGCTGACCGTCAGCGCCGTCATGCTCAAAAGCCGCCTGTTCCGCAAGCTGATCAGCGGCAGTCCGGTGGTGGTGATTGAGGACGGCAAGCTCCTGCAGCACCAGCTCAAACGCCTGCGCCTGACGACCGACGAGCTTTGCGCCCAGCTGCGGCAGCAAAATATCTTTTCCTTGCAGGACGTGCAGTACTGCATTGTGGAGACAAACGGCGTGTTCAGTGTGTTGGAAAAGCCCTCCAAGCGCGTGCCGAAGGCGGAGGACTGCGGTATCGTCATTCCGGACAACAAAATGGAAGCCGTCGTGGTAAGCGACGGCGCATGGGTCGAATCCTCTCTGCGGCTGTGCGGCAGCACCAGGCAGGAAATCAACAATATTCTTCAAAAGAAACAAATCAAGCTGAACGAGATATTTCTGATGACGATGGACGGCAACGGCGTTTGTCAGATCATTCGCAGGGAGAATGAAAAATGAAACGGTTATTCATTGCCTTGGCACTGACGGCGCTTGTGCTCGGCGCCTCCTTTTGGGAAGTCCGCTATGTCGGCAGGCAGGCTGACCGCTACACCGGTCAGATCGAGGCTATCGACGATCTGCTGAAAGAAAACAAAACAAAGGCGGCGCTTACTCTTTGCCGCGAAACGGAGCAGAACTGGGAACGCGAGGTCGGAAAAATATACGCCCTGCTGAGCCACGATTACGCGGACGCCATCGGCGGCGCCATCTCCAAAATGCGCGCGCACTTGGAGCACGACGATCCGGGTATGTATTTTGCCGAGAGCACAAGCGCAAAAAAAGGACTCGCCTCCATAAAAGGAAGCGAGTACCCGTTGTTTGAAAATATTCTTTGATTATTTTGCCTTTGCCGCAGCCTTCTTGGCAGCCTTGTGGTTCCGCCACATGACCCAGAGCGGACCGGCGATGCACAGCGAGGAATAACAACCGGAGATGACACCGATCATCATGGGCAGTGCAAAGCCCTTTACGGAAGCGATGTTGAACACGCTCGCCACCACATAAACGGTCAGGATAGCCGCCAGGGTGGTAACAGAGGTCATAATCGTTCTTCTCATGGTCTTGGTGCAGCTGACGTTGAATACGGCGTCAATGCTGACCTTTCTGCCCATGAGCTTTCTCTGCTCGCGCACACGGTCGTAGATAACGATGGTATCGTTCAGCGAGTAACCCAAAATCATCAGCACAACGGCGATGAAGTTGGAGTCAATCGGCCAGCGGAAGATTACGTAGAGGAAATAAATCATCGCAACGTCGTGGAACAGCGCAACCAGCGCCATCACACCGGCTGACAAGCCGCCGATTTTCTTGAAACGAATGGTGACATAGAGCACCATCAAAACGCTGGCGATTGCGACAGCTACCAGGCACTTGAGCAAAAAGCTCAGACCCATGGAAGCGTCAACGGAGTTCTCCTCCAGACAAACAAAGTTTGCTTCGGGATACTTCTCCTGCAAGGCAGCCTGCAGGGTGGGACGGATGTTCTGGTCAATCGCGTCGTTGCCGGAGAACTGAACGGTTACGTTGTTGCCGGTGCCGCCGACCAAATCGCTGGAGAACGCGGTGGAGATTCTGTCAGTTGTTTTTTCCTGGATGAAATCGTACAGCTCGTCCTGCTTGATGTCGCCCTGATAGCTGAAGGTCAGGGTTGCACCGCCGGAAAACTGAATATCGAGGGTGGTGCCGAAAATAAAGTTACAAATAATACCGATTAAGATAACGCCGAGAGAGATGCCGAAGAAAATCTTCTTCTTTCCGGTGAAGTCAAGCACACGCTTGCCGCCGTTGAATCTCTCGCTGATTTCCTGAGAAGTCACCATAGCCTCGGGTTTACTATCAAGCTTTGCCATTCTTAGCACCTCCATATAACCAAGTTTTTCTGAAGGGCTTCAATCCCGCAACACTTCTGAGCATCAGTCTGGAGAAGAATACGCCCATGATGAAGTTGGCGATAACACCAACCAACAGGGTGTAACCGAACGCGTAGATGGTACCCGTTGTGGATTCACCGAAGATGAACGAAAGAATGTTGGAGGGACCGAATACCAGCATCAAGATGATAGATACAATAATAACGGTCATGTTACCGTCGATGATAGCGGCAAGGGAGTTTTTGGTACCCTTTTCGAGCGCACCGTCGAGGGTTCTGCCGCCGCGCAGCTCTTCCTTGATACGCTCGGCGGTGATAACGTTACAGTCAACGCCCATACCGATGGACAGAATCAAGCCGGCGATACCGGGCAGCGTCATGGTAAAGGAATTGAGAATCGGGAAATAGCCCGAGATAGCGGCTACCATCAGACCCATCTGACCGAGAAGCGAAATCACGGCGATAAAGCCCGGGAGACGGTAGAACGCAATCATGATGATAATGATAATCACAAAGGCAATGGCTGCCGCCCATGCCATGGCGAGCAGGGCGTTCTGTCCCAGTGTGGGGCTGATGTTGCCGTAGGTGACGGTTTGCAGCTCAAAGGGAAGTGCGCCTGCCTTGATTTTGTTTGCCAAATCGGTGGCGGACGCAGCGGTGAAGCTGCCGGAAATTACTGCCTTGCCGTCGGAGATAACCGCGTTGACAGTCGGCGCGGAAATCATGATATCATCCATCCAGATGGAGACAACCTTGCCGTTGTATTCGGAAGTAATCTCGACAAACTTGGTCTTGCCCTCCTCGGTGAGCGTCAGGTTGACAACATATTCGGGACTTTTGCCTGTCTCCTGCTGCATACCTGCCTGCGCATCGGCGACCATGGAACCGTCCATCAGAACAGTCTCCGCCGTTTCGCCGGTAGCGGTCTTTAGAATTACATTGCCGTTTTTATCCACTGTCTGTGTTTCGTAGGAATTGCCCGGACGGAACGTCAGCTGCGCGGTTGCGGAAATCTCGTTGATTGCCTCGCTCGCGTCAAAGTTCTTCTCATCCGACTTCCACGGGAAGCGGACGATAATTTTGTCGTTTGCACTGTCGGCGTACAGCTCATAGTCCGTGATACCAGAGGATATCATACGGGTTTCGATTGTCGCCTTGGCAGCATCCAGTTCTTCCTTTGAGGCGTCATAGTCGTTTGCGGGCTTGAAAGTCGCATTAACGCCGCCGCTGATGTCAATTCCCCATCGGATGTCGCTCATGCCCTTGATGACTGTCACCTTGTTGTCGCCGTTATAATACGAAACGCCGAACACCGCGGTGAAGGCAAAGGCGAGAATCAACAAAGCGACGATGAAGAACACAGGCTTTGGAACTCTTTTCATCATGCCTTAAAAACCTCCGTTTTTTAATGTGTAAGCGTCAAAAAAACCGCCGCAGCGGCTTTCTTTTCACTTATGCTATCTGACGGCACGCAAAAATAACTCTGTTGTGCGTGCATACTTACAGACATAACAGAGTTATTATAAGATTTTTTTGTGAAATTGTCAATAGAAACCAGAAGATTTGCACAGAAAAGTTTTTATTCGTTTCTATTCCATCATAAAATCTGCTTGCATGCTTCCGGAAACGGCGATTGCTTTTGCGTTTATTTGTTTAACAGCTTTTCAGCCGCCGCCAGCTTGACGCAGATGCAGAACACATCCATCGCAAGCTGCAGCTCGTCGTTCGGCGGGAACGAAGGCGCAATGCGGATATTGGCGTCCTTGGGGTCATAGCCGTTGGGATAGGTGGCGCCGGCGCCGGTGAGCACCAGACCTGCCTCCCTGCACAGGGCGACAACGCGCTTTGCGGTGCCCTCGAGCACATCAATGCTGACAAAATAGCCGCCGTTGGGCTTTGTCCATGTGCCGATACCGACAGGCACCAGCTCGCTGTCGAGCGTATGGAGCACAATCTCAAATTTGGGCGCCAGCACCGCCTTGTGCTTCTGCATGTGATTGAGCACGCCCTGATAATTGCCGAAATACTTTACATGGCGCAGCATATTCAGCTTATCATAGCTGATTACCTGGAAGTTGTAGCGCTCCTTGAACACCTTCATATTGTTGGGCGACGCCGCCATGGCCGCCACGCCGGCGCCCGGGAAGGTGATTTTGGAGGTGGAGCAGAACAAAAGCGGCAAATCCTCGTTGCCTGCCTTGACGCACTCGTCATAGATGTTGAGCAGCTCGTCGGGCGTGTCGTTAATATCGTGAATGCAATAGGCGTTGTCCCACATAATGCGGAAGTCCTTGGCCGCAGGCTTGAGCTTCGCCAAACGTCTGACGGTTTCATCGCTGTAGGTGACGCCCTGCGGATTGGAATACTTCGGCACACACCAAATGCCCTTGATGGTGTCATCCTCCGCCGTCAGCTTTTCTATCATATCCATGTCGGGACCGTCCTCGGACATGGGAACCGGAATCATCTCAAAGCCGTAGTAGCCGGTGATGCCGAAATGGCGGTCGTAGCCGGGAACCGGACAGAGGAACTTTCTGTTCTCCACCTCGTACCAAGGCTTGCAGCCCTCGGCGACGGGCTTTGTCATCAGGCAGGAAATCGTATCAAACATCATGTTCAGGCTGGAGCTGCCTCCGACCATCACATTTTGATAATCTACACCGAGTATCTCTCCGAACAGCTTGCGGCATTCCTCGATACCCTCCAGAATACCGTAGTTGCGGCAATCCATCTTATCCGCGCCGACGAAATCACTCTTGCTGTTCACCACGTCGAGCATATCGAGCGAGAGGTCAAGCTGCTCCTTGCCGGGCTTGCCGCGTGCCATGTTGAGATTCAGACCTTTGCCCTTTTCGTCCTCATAGAGCTTTTTTAAGCTCTGATATTCCTTTTCAAGCTCTTGCTTACTGCACTGCAAATAGTTCATTTTGATTTCTCCTTGTCCATTGGTTGCATATTGTTTCGTTGTTTTCCTTATTATTCTAAACCATACGACTAAGAATTGCAAGTCTTTTTTGCAATTCCTGCATTTTCAGCTTTTTTGTCAAGAAAAACAGACTCACCGGAGAAATATCGGTAAGTCTGTTGAATAGTATTCTGTAAAATATGCAGGGCTGCAGTCTATTAATAGTACTGATAGTAGTAGTAATAGTAGCCGCGTTTGCCGCGCTTTCTGCCGCCGGAGCTGCCGACCTTGACAAAGCCGAGGAGCTTGCAGTCGGCAAGCTTGGCGCTTTCGAGCAGGTTTTGAATATCGCCGTGCGTCGTGCTGCGTTCACGGACAACCACCACGAAGCCTGCCACCAAATCCTTTAAGAGCAGGGCATCCGCCACCACACCGACAGGCGGTGTGTCGAAGATGATGTAGTCATACTCTTCCTTCGCGCGCTGTACCAGCTGAATAAAACGGGAGGAGCAAAGCAGCTCGGAGGGGTTGGGCGGTATGGTGCCGGAGGGCAAAATATCGAGATTCGGTAATACATTTCTATGAACAATGTCATCAAATTCGCCCATTTTTCCGATGATATTGGACAGCCCCAGTTGGTTTTCGATTCTGAAAATATTATGCAGATTCGGACGGCGCAGGTCGCAGTCCACCAACAGCACGCGCTTTTCCATCTTCGAGAAGGAGATGGCAAGGTTGGAGGAAACCGTACTTTTTCCGTCACCCTTGGAATAGCTGGTGACGGCAAAGGTCTTGTCGTCGTCACCCGAGAGCGAAAACATGATGTTGGTTCGGGCTGATTTGTAGGACTCCACAATCGCGAATTTGCTGTTATCCGAAATCATTTCGGTCTTTGTTTCAACATTATTCCGTTTGTTTTTCTTTTTTCCGAGTTTAATTTTCATAGCTGTCACCTGCTTGTATTCTCAAAATCGGGAATTTCGGCAAATACCGGAACCTTGTACAAAGCGGACAAATCGTCGTCACTCTTGATAGTGGTGTCAATCAACTCCATCACAATCGCAACAACACATGCCAAAATGATGCCCACAACAACGCCGATTAATGTGTTTTGCACCTTATTGGGAGAAATAGGCGAGGAAGGCGTACCTGCCTCGCGGATGGTACCGATTCTGCCGTACGGAAAATGGGAATGGAACACCGGCGCGCACTTTTCGGCGACAATATTCGCCACATTGGCGCATTTGACCGGGTCGTTTCCGCTGACCTCAATCGTGATATAAAATGTATCCTCCGCCGTACTCATGCTCACAGAGCAGCCGTCATAGTAACGGGTGATGTCGTTGGAGTTGTTGAAGAGCGTGATGCAGTTGGAGGCAAGCGCCGCGGAACCGGCAAGGTCGGAGTTAAAAATCTTTTGCGCCACTGCATTGTTGCTTTGAATAGATTCCGAGGTGCCTGCACCTGCCGACGCAGCCTGCTTATCATCTGTCGCATTCTGGTCAGACTGTTTGCCGTAGTTCTGAATATAAATCATGGCGGAGGTGCTGTAAACCGGCTTGATGGCAAAGCTGGTATAGACAAAGAAAACCAAGCCGCCCAACACGCCTGCCATCAAAATCATCGGCAGTCTGTGAAGCAGGATACCTAAAATCTTCTGAATCGTGATATTTTTTGGCATTGTTATCTCCTTTTATGATAGTTAAGAACAGTCATGCTGCTATTATATGACAAAATTTGACATTCATTGTTCGCAAAAAGAATAAAAAAGAGTTTTCTTCGCTTGCAGCTTAGTGCGGAATGACATTTAACAGCACGCCTGCCGCAACTGCGGAGCCGATAACGCCCGCAACATTCGGACCCATTGCGTGCATGAGCAGGAAGTTGCCGGGATTTTCCTGCTGACCGACCTTTTGCGAAACGCGCGCAGCCATTGGGACGGCGGAAACGCCCGCGGAGCCAATCAGCGGATTCACCTTGCCGCCGGTAAATTTATACATGAGCTTGCCGAACAGCACGCCGAACGCGGTGCCCATAGCAAACGCAATCAGACCGAGTACGATAATCTTGATGGTGTCAAAGGTGAGGAAGGTGCTGCCCTTGGCGGTTGCGCCGACGGTGACGCCCAGAAAAATCGTGATGATATTCATCAGCTCGTTCTGCGCCGCCTTGGCGATTCTGTCCACCACGCCGGACTCCTTAAAGAGATTGCCGAGCATCAGCATACCGACCAGCGGCGCGGCGTCGGGCAGGAAGATGGAAATCAGAATGACAACGATAACCGGGAAGATAATCTTTTCCAGCTTGGAAACAGGCCGCAGCTGCTCCATGACGACGGAACGCTCCTTCTTGGTGGTGAGCGCCTTCATAATGGGCGGCTGGATAATCGGCACCAGCGCCATGTAAGAGTAAGCGGCGATAGCAATGGAACCGAGCAGCTTGGGAGCAAGCTTTGTCGTGACAAAGATAGCGGTCGGACCGTCGGCGCCGCCGATGATGGCGATAGCGCCTGACTGCGCCTCGCTGAAGCCGAGGAAAATCGCACCGGTGAAGGTGACAAAGATACCAATCTGCGCCGCCGCACCCAAAATCAAGCTCTTGGGGTTGGAAATCAGCGGACCAAAGTCAGTCATACAGCCGATGCCGAGGAAAATCAATGGCGGATAAATACCGAGCTTGACGCCCTGATAGAGATAATAGAGCAGACCGCCGTACTGCGGATTCTCATAATACCACTGCCCGTTAATAAACTGCATGGCATGTCCGGCTGCCGCCGGATCGGTTTTGCTGGCGACAGGCACCAGCGAAATTTCAGGCGCTGCCATAATATCGGGATAGAGATTGACGAGCAGCATGCCGAACGCGATTGGGAGCAGCAGCAGCGGTTCATATTGTCGCTTGATGGCGAGATACAGCAAAAAGATGGATACGGCAATCATAATATAGTTTTGCCAGTTGAGATTGGTCAAACCGGAGCCGGCAAAAATACCGTAGATGGCGTCTAAAAAGCCTTGGATGATTTCCATAAACAGCTACGTTCCTTTCTGTAATAATTTAAAACGGGCGTGTGTTGTCAAGAACACCGGCATTTGCCCATGCAGAACGTCCGCCGTTTGCCTTTTTGATGCTTTTGATGCGCGGCTTTGCGCCGGGCGACATGCTTGCCGCCACCGCCGCCGCAATAACAGCGACGACCTCCTCGGGAATATCATCATCCGCGGCAGGTCCGGTGATATAAGCGGGCTTTTGAATGATGTGAACGCCGTTGTCCGCGTCCACAGGCTCCTTGACGCGCTCCTTGCGCTTGGCGCGTTTATCGGCTGCGTTCTGGGCGCCTGCCACAATGGCGCTGTACAGCTTGATGATTCCGATCAACAGCAAGAGCATACCGAACACAACGATAAAGCCGGTCAAAATAACCTTTGCAGCAGAGACGGACTTTTCATACAAGCTCAGTTCCGCCGTCATATTCTGCAACATAATAACACTTGACTGCAACATATAACTACCTCCGAACAATGATATTCGCATACATATAATATTATACTGCAAAGCTGTCTTTTTTTCAATATTAAATCAGCGAGGTTTCATTTTTCGTCAAAATGACCAATTTTTCGATAGGCAGACAAAATAATAAGGGCGGTTTACACCATCCCTTATTATACAGGCTTTGATAAAAAGACAACGCAGGCGTTGACAAATGTCGTCTTACACGATAATGCAGATGAGTCCGTTGCAGCCGTCATTGATAACACGCTGAATGGTTTTTGCGATTTTGCGGCGCGCTTCGGGCGGCATGCGCGTCAGCTTGTTGTGCAGTCCCTCATTGACGAGCTCATGCACCGACTTGCCGAAGATGTTGCTCTCCCAGATTTTTTCGGGACTCTCTTCGAACTCCCTGAGCAGATAGGCGACCAGCTCCTCCGACTGCTGCTCGGAGCCGACAATCGGCGTGACCTCGGTTTGCGTTTCAACGCGCATCATATGAATGGAAGGCGCGCTCGCCTTGAGCTTGACGCCGTATTTTCCGCTCTGACGGATGATTTTCGGCTCCTCCAGCGACAGCTCCTCGATGGTCGGCATGACGATACCGTAGCCGGTCTCCTTGACCTGCTCATACGCCTGCGCGATTTTGTCAAATTCCTTTTGCTTTTCCGCCAGCGACTGAATGGCGTTCAGCAGAGCATATTCGTCGGCGATTTCCAAACCCGTCTGCTCGGAAAGCACCTTGTAGAACAGCTCCGGCTGCATTTGAAGCTGTACCGTAGCGACGCCGCTGCCCAAATCAAGACCGGTTAGTTCCGCAGAAGAAATATAGTCGCAGTCCGCCATCTCCATAGCCGCCTGCTGAATCTCTCGCGTTTTGGCAATCGGCTGTGCTGCCGCCTGTATCACCTCAAACACCTTGGACTTCAGCCAGTGCTCACGGTCGAGCTTGACGACCCATTCGGGAATATCCACCTTGATTTCGCGGATGGGAAATTCAAACAGCAGCTGCGCCAGCACGCGCTTGATTTCGTTCTCGCTCAGCTCCATACAGCTTACGGGCAGCACCGGCACCTCGTAGCGGCGCGTCAAATCCGCCGCCAGCATCCGTGCATCCTCCGATTCGGGCTGCGCGGAGTTGAGCAGCACGATAAACGGCTTGTTGATTGCCTTTAGCTCCTCAATCACACGCCTTTCGCCGGCGATGTAATCCTCGCGCGGAATATCGGAAAAGCTGCCGTCGGTCGTAATCACCAAGCCGACCGAGCTGTGGTCGATGATGACCTTTTTGGTGCCGATTTCAGCCGCCTCCTCAAAGGAAATCGCCTCCTCCGACCAAGGCGTTTTTACCATGCGCGGTCCGTTTTCCTCCGTGTGACCGAGGGCGCTGTTCACCACATATCCCACGCAGTCAATCATGCGCACCTTGAAGCTCACGTTGTCGCCGAGATCTACCGTGACGCTTTCTTCGGGAATAAACTTTGGCTCCGTCGTCATAATCGTTTTGCCGGACGCGGACTGCGGCAGCTCGTCAAGCGCGCGCTGATAGACGCTTTCGTCCTGAATATTCGGCAGCACCAGCGCGTCCATAAAGCGCTTGATAAAGGTGGATTTGCCGGTGCGAACGGGTCCCACCACGCCGATATAAATATCGCCGTCCGTGCGACGGGACATGTCGCGGTAAACGTTCTTTTCTTCCATTTTGCCGCCTCCTTACAGTCTGGGAATCAACAGCATGCGCTCGCTGTCGAGAATCAGGTCATCCATTCCGTTTTCCTCCTGAAGAAGCGCCAAGCTGGTGTTGTGCGCCTTGGCAATCTGCCACAGACTCTCGCCGGGCGCCGCATAATAGAGCGTAAGCGCGCATTTTTCGGGCACAACGGGTCTGTCCTCGAGCACCTCTACCCCGCTCACAGCGTCGACCACCTCATTTTTGACGGCGCCGCCGCTGATGTGCAGCTCACAGCGCGTCTCAATTCCGCCGTCCTCCGTCAGACGGTAGCTGACGCTCGCCACACGCGCATTGTCAAATATCATGCGGTTGCAGCCGTCCGTCTCCAGCTTGCGGTCATATTCGCAGGCTCTTTCGACAAACACAGGCGCGTTGTCCTCATCCAGCGCGAGAATACAGAGGTTGATTTTTCCTCTGGCATGCAAGCTCCCGTCCGAAACGCCTGTCTCCAGGGTAACGGAGTCGGGATAAATATCGAGAATTTTGGAAATCGCCGTGCCGTCGATTTTTGCGGTGAGCTTTTCAATGGAGTTTTCTTTGACCGCGCACACTCCGCCGGCGATATCCGTCCGCGAAAACTGCGGCGTACAGACAAACGCCGTGCAGAATGCGTCGGTGATAATCTCCTGCTCCTCTGCGGCATAGCCCTCCGCCGACACGCAGAGCATGGCGTCAAAGGCAAGCGCCGGTTTTTCGGACAGAATATCGTTTTTCAGCCTTGTGTCAAACGACATCACCTCGACATGAAAGATATTCTCGGTGTTTTCGTCAATTCCCTCACAGTCGATAATCTGATTAAAAGGCAGCAGATAGTTGAGCTTTGCCGTCTCGCCGGTCTCAATATCGGTCAGATAAAACAGATTGATGCTGATGTCGCCGCTGAGCATGAGCTTGCCGCTGACCGCCTTGGCGTCGGTGATTGCGGCGTCCGCCTTTGCATACAGAACCGCTTCGATGGCAGGCTTGTCGGCTACGGAGATTTCCTCGCTGACCGTAAACTGCTCCTGACAGTTGGAGCGCAGGTCGCAAACCGTCGTTTTTTGCCGCAGCACCTCCAAATCCTCGCGCTCCGGCGCAAACAGCTCGGTGCGCTGCGGTGTGATAACCTTGGCATACAGCGAAAAAGCGCCGTGAATCACCAGCCGTCGCGGACTGAGCGCGCGGCAGTTGATGTATTCGGGCTTGGTTTTGGTTAGAATCAAATTGCCTTCGCCGGCGTCTCTGACCGAAAAGCTCTGTGAAAAGCTGACGGCATGCTCGCAGCAGCGAATGGTCTTTTTTTCGCTTTCCACATAGAGCACATTCACCACGCACACTCCGTCCACCTGCAACTGACCGCCCGACAGGGTTTTGGACTGAATTTTCGGAATCAGACTGCACTTGAGTATTTTTTCAATATTCGGGCAGTAATCGGGCAGGGTCAAATCCACATCCGCAAGCTGTTCGGCAACCGTATCCAACACAAAACGCGGCGCACATATGGCGCGTGAATCCTGATGAAACTCCATATTCATCTCTCCTTTGTTTTGTTCTGTCGCATTTATATGCAGGAGAGAAGGGGATTATACCACAAAAAGGAGCTGTGAAAAAACAACACCCCAAAAACAGACAGGCACATAACCGAAA
>CAMJOD010000005.1 GCA_946407465.1 uncultured Clostridia bacterium | reverse complement strand
TGTAGTACAATGTACTACAGAAGGAGTTGATAGATATGAGTTTCTCTATCAGATTAACAGAAGAAGAAAAAATGTTGGCAAGCAGTTATGCAAAGCTTCACTCTCTTTCACTCGCGGAAGCCTTCAAGCGTGCTCTTTTTGAACGCATCGAGGACGAATATGACATATCGGTTGCCGACGAAGCCTATGCCGACTATGTGAAAAGCGGCGAAAAAAGCAAGCCTGTTGCCGATCTGTGGAAGGAACTGGATTTATGAAATATTCCGTAGAAACCACAGCGCGGTTTGATAAAGAATTCAAAAAGCTTGACCGTTACACGCAGAAAATGATCAAGGCATGGATTGAAAAAAATCTGGTAGATTGCGAAAACCCGCGTGCGCACGGAAAAGCATTGACCGCTAACCGTACCGGTCAGTGGCGCTACAGGATCGGCGACTACCGGCTGATTTGTTTGATCAAGGACAACGAATTGATTATTCTCGCTATGACTGTAGGGCACAGGCGGGATATTTATGAAAGATGATTTATACAAAAGGAAAACCTGCCACTTTCGTGACAGGTTTTCCTTTGGCGCGCCGGAAGAGACTCGAACTCCCGACCTTCTGATTCGTAGTCAGACACTCTATCCAGCTGAGCTACCGGCGCATGTGCGGTTGTTTTCAACCGCAAGAAATATATTATCATACTTTTGTCAAAAAAGCAAGCCCTATTTTAATTTTTGTGAAAGCACATAAAAATATAAAAAATTTGGTTTTGTGTTTTGGAATATTTGTGAAAAGCAATCTTGGAAAACAACCAAAAAGGATTCCGTTTTGGGTATTGACAATCTGTCAGAACAGGTGTATGATATTAATACTGACACATTGTCAGAACAAATGAAACAGGTGATAGCATGCCAAAGGGTTCGCCGGAGCTGACAAATGCGCGGCGGGAGGAAATTATTTCCGCTTGCCGGACACTCTACAGGGAGTTGAGCTTTAAGGAGATTACGATTATGAAAATCGCGGATTATACCTCCTTTACGCGCACTTCTATTTACAATTATTTTGAAACCAAGGAAGAAATCTTTCTCGCCATTCTGCAAAAGGAATACGAGCTTTGGGTTGATGACCTCAACGCGATAACCGACAGTCACAACACTATGTCAAAGGACGAAATTGCCTGCGCCTTGGCAGAGTCGCTCAAAAAGCGCGCGCTGCTGCTCAAGCTGATGAGCATGAACCATTATGATATGGAAGAGAACAGCCGCGAGGAGCGTCTGTGCGCGTTCAAGGTCGCCTATGGCAGCTCTCTCAGGGCGGTGGACAGGCTGCTGCAAAAGTTTTGCGCCGAGATGAACGAGGAGGCACGGCAGCGGTTTTTGTACGCGTTCTTCCCCTTTATCTACGGAATATATCCCTATGCCGTCTTGACCGAAAAGCAGAAACGCGCCATGGAGCAGGCGGACGTGGGTTACATCTGTCATTCCGTTTTTGACCTCGCTTTCGCCTGTGCACAAAAGCTATTGGCATAATTTTTGAAAAGGAGTTTTTGATATGAGCAAAAAACTAGTCGCCTATTTTTCGGCAAGCGGCACCACCGCTGCTGTGGCAAAAAATCTGGCAAAGGCTGCCGGCGCGCATTTGTATGAAATCAAGCCGGCTGTCCCCTACACAAGAGCCGACCTCAACTGGCAGGACAAGCAGTCGCGCAGCTCGCTGGAGATGCGTGACAAAACCTCGCGTCCGGCACTTGCCGACAACAACGCACCTGTCGCGGAATGCGACACGATTTTTGTAGGCTTCCCTGTTTGGTGGTACGTTGCGCCGACGATTATCAACAGCTTTTTGGAGGCGTATGATTTCAGCGGCAAAAAGATTGTTCTCTTTGCAACCTCCGGCGGCTCGGGCTTTGGCGAAGCGGTTGCCGGTCTGCAGCCCAGCGCACCGCAGGCTGTGATTGTGGAGGGCGCCATTCTCAACGGCAGACCGAGTGCGGCAAAGCTTGCGGCATTTGCGGAAAAATACTAATACTATTCTCTGCTAATATAAGCCTGATGATTGTCACGTCATCAGGCTTATTTTTCTTTTTTGGAACGATATTTTGCTACCGACTGCAGCTCCTTCATCAGCTTGGCGCGGTTGGTGAACAAGCTGTAGAACGGCCGGTACACATAAAACAACGGACGCAAAACCTTGTGGCGGTAGAATACCGGATGCGTGTCCTTGTAATCTCTGATGTCCGGAAACAGTCGGTGCAGACAGTAACGCTGCCTGCCGCCGCCCTGCGCGTCGAGATAGTCCGTGATTTGGCTATTGTAGAACTGCTCTAAGCTGCCGTAGACACTGTGCCCCATGCTGTGCGCAAAAAGCTGCTGCTCTCCGGCAGTCAGGGAATCCTCGGAGAACGGCTGCTCCGGCGAGAACAGCTTGTCCGCAAGCGACTCGAGCTGACGAACAAAAGAGAGAATACCGAGCGTTTGCAGCTCACGCGTGACATAAGCGGCGTCGGTCGGGATTTTTTGACGATAAAGATAAATATCCATCAGCTGCCGCACACCGATGCCGGAGCCGGTATAATGCTTGTAGGCGTGCGCACAGATGTAAATATAGAAATCTTCGTCCGAGAAGCGATAAGCATACGCGGAGCTGCCTGCCGGAAGAAGCTTGGAGTGCACGTCGCTGTAGTAGTCGTTCAGCGCCGTCAGCCGCTTTTTGTCGGCAAACAAACGGTGGTGCAGCTCAAAGTTAAAGAACGGCTCCTTGTGAAAGCTCAAATCGACCTCCTGCGAAAAGTGCGTGAGCTGATAGCCCAAGTCCGCCATGATGCACCGCAGGTCGGATTGGCGGTTATCGTCAACCAGAATATCGTTGTCGGCAAACTCGCGCATGCCGTAGACGGGATAGAGCCGGTTGAGAACAATGCCCTTGAGCGGTGCGTGACGGATTCCGGCATTGTCCAGCGCTGCCTCCAGCTTTTTTCTCTCGGCGTCAAAAGCCAGTGTTTTGCGCAGGTTCTTAAAAAACAGCTCGTTCCACGCTTCCCTGTCGCCGCCGCCGAGCAGGTTGTTGTCGGTCAGCAGCTTGCCGAGCAGCGCCGCCACGGACTGACGCATAGCAAAGCGCAGCAATTCGTCCAAATCCGGCACATCCTCCGGATTTGGCTTTTTTTTGTGCAGCGCACAGGTGATAAGGTAGATAGTGGCTTCTGTTTCTGTCATTTTTGTTACCTTGCAATTTCTTTAGGGAAAATAAAAAACATTATATAAAATTCTTCTGTAGAATTATGAACGCTTGAAGCGTGCTGTAAAGTGTGTCAGCAGCAGCTTTGCCGTTGGGCGCTCGGTGAGCGTTGCCGCAATACCGAACAGGGTAAAAACGCCGACGGCGTAAGGAATGCTGTAGAGCACCAAGCTCAGGTAGGTGTCGCCGTTCGGCGGCAAAAACTGATTGACGAACAGCACCAGCAAAAAGCAAGCCAGCGCCACGCCCCAGCGCTTGTAGGTTATCCACGCGCTGCGGTTGAGAATGTGCTTGGCGGTGTAGAGAATCATGTCGTTGGAGCGGTAGAGCAGCGCGGCAATGGTGCCAAGCAGCACACCGTAGATGCCCATCACATTGACAAGCACGAGCGAAACGGCAAGATTAATCACCGATTCCGCAATCGAGCGGTACTGCGTGCGCTTGAAGTGTCCGGCGACGTTGATTGCCTGTGACGACGCGCTGCGCACATTGGCGAGCAGCGAGGTGGCGATAAACAGCAGCGGCAAACACGGGTCGATATAGTTGATGTCGGAAACGCCTGCCGTGTAGATTCTGAGAAAAGGAAGAATAAAGAAATTGGCGACGGAGTAAAGCGCGAACGAAACAGTGATATAGAACCACTCATACAAATCATACCGCCGCACAAACTGCTCCTTGTCGTTAAAATAGGACTGTCCCAGCGAAAAGGTGATGCTGCTCACAAAGACCGTCAACAGCTTTCCGAACACACTGAGCAGCAGGCTGTAGAGCGAGTAGACGCTGGTGACCTTTAGTCCGCAGAATACGGAGAGCACAATCATGTCAGTGTTGCTGAAAATCAGCAGGCTGACCTGATGCACCAGCACGTTTTTGCTCTGTGCAATCGCCTTGCGGTTGGGCGTGACCGAGAGGTCAATCCAGCTGTAATATCGCCTGATGTACCATGTGACATAGAGCATTTGAATCAGCGACACAAGCATCGAAATCATCTGCACCAGCACCACGTCGCAGCCGATGTATATCATGCCGATGGTCGCCAGATTTTTGATGATATTGGTGACCATGTTGAGCGTGGTCTGGACGTAATTTTTTCCCTCAGCCTGCAAGAGCAGAAAATACTTTCCCTGAAAAAAATAATTGATGACGCTGCCCAAGCCGTTAAAGAGAATGACCAATACAATGGTCGTCAGCGGAATCTCGGTCTGAATCACCAGCGGATAGACAACGGCGAACACCAGAATCGCGAGCAGATACAAAATGCCGGTACGGTGATAGTAGCGGTTGGTCGCCGCCATGATTTCATTCTCTTCCCGATGATTGCCGATGACCTTATAGAGCGCCTGCACGGTGGCACTGCCGACGCCTGCTTCCAGCAGAGCGATATAGGTATAAATCTGCGTGACGGAGCTGATTAAGCCGTTGACCTCGGAGCCAAAGCTCGACAGCACCATTTTGGGGACGATGACCGCCAGAAGCGCGGTGATGAGCTGGCTGAGAATACCTGTCATTAAGTTGTTGCGGAATTTTTTGGCTGTATCCATACTTTATCGGTTTTTCCTGTCCGGTTGTATTCTCCTGCGCACGGCGCCGGCTACACGGCTCAGCCTGAGCGCGCGTTCCATTGCGGCATATTTTCCCTGCTCAAAGAGCGTGAGCACACGGTCGCGGCGCTTTGCCATGGTGAGCAGCTGACGGTAGAAGCCGTCCTGCCGCAGTGTTTCATATGCCGCCGCCTTTTCGGCTGACGGCGCGTCAAAGAGGCAGATTGCCTCTATTTTGTTTTTTAGAAGCCGCAGCAAAAACGCGGCATAAGCGTCTGTTTGTGCCTGCGTCCAGACCTGCTCCTCCGCGAGCAGCTCCCATGTCAGCCGCCTTGCGGTGGAGTCGAGCGGATACTTTGAGAGGGTGAGCGAATGGGTCACAGACGCGCTGTTGATGTAGTAGCGGTAAAAGCATTCGTCAGAAAAACAGACACGCGCCGCGGCGCGATAGTAGTCCAAGCTCTGCACCAAATCCTCGGCGTTGCGCAGATGTCCGTAGGGCGTAAAATCTCTGTCAGCAATCAGCCTTGCGGAAACCGCCTTGCGACAAAGCGAATTATAACGGTAATCGAAGAACACGGTTTGGTAGAACGCAGCCTTGGAGGCAGGCTCGCCCGAGAAG
Organism: uncultured Clostridia bacterium; assembly: GCA_946407465.1. GTDB lineage: Bacteria > Bacillota > Clostridia > Oscillospirales > Acutalibacteraceae > Ruminococcoides. The sequence continues at coordinate 31,800 of CAMJOD010000005.1, read as the reverse complement.
GAACCGCCGAACGGACGGGTCTTGCCGGTAGCTTCATCCGTCTGCTCCACCGCATAGAGGAGCAGGTCACAGCCGTGTTCGGTCAGCAGGGCGGCAATGCGCGCCAAACTGCCGGGCAAATAGACGTCGTCCGCGTCCAAAAACAGAAAGTAGTTGTTTTCGTCCGCAAAATGCTTTTGCGCATAGCGAATGGCACGGGTGCGTGACAAAAGCTGTCCGCTGTTCTCCTGCTCTATGACATAAATACAGGGATTTTCCGCGGCAAGCGCTGCGGCAACCTCGCCGGTCGCGTCCGTAGAGCCATCGTTGACAATCACCACACGGCACCGCGGATAGCGCTGCTCCGTCACGGAGCGGACTGCCCTCTCCAAAAAATTCGCCGCATTGCAGGCAGGCACCACGACGGTAAAGCTGATTGTGTTCATGTTGTGTCTCCCTTTTCGGAACAGCCGCCGATAATCACCTCGCGGATTGCCTCACACTCCAGACAATTGCGCAGCTTTAGCCGCTCCTCTTTGCCGTAGCGGCGGAGAATCAGCTTGTTCAGACGATGTCCGAGCAGCTTGTTGAGCGCGTAAAAGAAAACCGAACGCCGTCCCCCGAATGACATGAGGTAGCTGTTCGCTTGCTCACGCGCAAACGCGTCAAACTGCTTTTGCACAAAGCCGTCCTGCCTGATTTGTTCGCTTCTCTCAAAAAAACCGCTTAATATGCTTTTTCCTTCTTTGCCCTCGGCGAGCCGGACGGTGCTGCCGTTTTTGGAAAGCGGATAGTAGGTGACGTGAAGGCTGTCGTCAATACCGACGAGCAGCGCGGTCTGCCACATCTCGTGGTTGCTGTTATCAAACAAAAAGTTGCCCTGACCATATACAATCGTACCGCCCAGAAACCGCTCCTCACAGCCGACACAATGGCTGTGCTGACAAATTACAAGGTCAGCGCCCTTTTGCACCAGCTTGCGGCAGGTCTTTTGGAGCTGCGGCGACGGATAGCGGTAATATTCCTTGCCGCCGTGATAGAGCACTATCACATAGTCGCAGCCGGACTTCAGCGCCGCCACTTGGTCGGGCGTTTCGAGCGGGTCAAAGGGATTGGCACCGGCGGTGTGGTCGCTGACGATGGAAAACTCATGCTCGGCACAGGCAAGCACACCCACGCGCTTGTCCTTGACCGTAAAAACAGCCGGGATTGCCGCCTCTGCCGGTGTGTCGCCTACGCCCGCAAAAGCAATCCCTTTTTGCTTTAATATGCCGCAGGTCGCCGCCAGTCCTGCCGCGCCCTGATCCAAAATATGGTTGTTGGCAAGCGTCAGCAGGTCGGCGTGTGCAGCCGTGTAGCCGTTGATACAGGCGGTCGGCGCCATAAAATTCTTTCCGCATTTGTCGATGGGCGACGGCTTGTCACACAGCGGCGTTTCCATGTTAAAAATGCGGTAATCCGCGTTGCTGAGGAGCGCGTTCAGCTCGCTGCCGAACAGCTCCTCCGCGTTGCCGCCGGCAAACAGCGCCGTATTACTTGTTGTCGGGACAAAATCCGCGCCGATTAAAATCATCTTCTAAGCCTCTTTATCTGTAAACTCGGTTGCTTCGGGAAGCGTGAGCCACTCGCCCAAGATTCTGTCCCATTTATCGGGAACAAAAGCCGTCAGGCCCGAAGCCGGATAGAGCGTGATTTCGGAAAAATATACCCTTTGGCGGACGTTATACAAATCAATTCGCGCGAAAGGAAGGTCTTTGGATAAGGTTGCCGCGATTTGCAGCATTTCGGAGAGCTGCCCGGGCTTTGGAATCGGCTTGGAGGCGTTTGCCGCCTGCGGTCGCCTGATGTCGAGGTGCTCCCAGCTCTCGGTAAAGAAATCCTCGGTCATGCCGCTTGCTGAAAACCTGTCCTGACAGACCAGAATCAGCTTTGGCACACCGTTGAAGCAATGGATTTTGTAATCGGTCAAGCCGTTTTCGCCGCCGTCGAGATAGGCTTCCGCCAAAACACGGTGCGGTATGTCGCGGTACGGCCACTCGCGCCACTGAGAATAATAGTCGCGCTTTAGATATTGACGCAGCGTGCTCTTGGCTTTTTTGATGGTCGCCGGCGACTTGTCACAGCAAACAACGACGCTGCCGCTGTCATGGGTACACTTGAGCACAAAGCGCTCCGGCAGGCTGTCAAAGTCGATTTCTTCTTCATTCTGCCAGACGCCGAGCGTCGGAATCACATAGGATTCTCCCAGAATGTCGGCAACATACGGCTTGACCGCCGCCTTGTCCGCCATGATACGATATTCCTGCCGATGGTCGTGGAGCTTGAGCCACTGCAGCTTTTCATTAAAGCTCTCGGGCTTCGCCAAACAAAGCGTCTTGCCGAGGCGTGCCCGATAGACGCGTTCCAAATACGCCTCGTCGGACATGTTTCTGTGCAGTCCCAGACTGCAGTTGACCAGAAACCGATAGTCAGGTTTGGTAAGATATTTGGATAGTTTTCTGTCGTCTTTGATTTCCTCCGCCTCCGTCATCATTTTGTTGCTGATGACAAATAGCATCATCAGTTCAAACAACACTGTTTTGGAATAATACGATACGCGTCCGAAGTCCGAAACCAGTATCATACCGACCAAAACAACGGAAATAATGAATGCCGTGTTGTTAGTATTTCTGTATGTAAACAAGCGGTACAGTAATGTGAAATGCATGGCGTAATAGAGCAAAAAGCCGATTAAGCCGCCGCCGCAGAGCAACTCCACATAATTGTTGTGCATGTAATAATCTACGTAAAAAAACTGCCGCGAAACAACGGTCGTTGCGTTGATGCCGACGCCTGCAAGCGGATGAGACAGCCATGTGTTGAGTCCGATAGAAATCAGCTTGTTGCGGACAAGGCTGGAGGCGTCCGCCTTGCCGGAGCCGGTCAGCGAATTGAGCCAGAGGTCGATGCGGTTGTTCATGCCGGAAAAGAAAGGCAGCTTGAGAAAAAAGTACAACAGCACCGCAAAGCTGAACACAACGAAAATTACGCGCAGAATCCTTGTTCCCACCGACATGCGGCGCCTGCTGCAATACAGGATAACCGCCAAAACTCCCAAAACAAAGATGACAATTGCCTTGCGTGACTGAGAGGCAGCCAAAAGAAGAATGGACAGGATAGAAACCAGCTGACAGAGCCTGAAGCCGCACCGCAGCAGCAGGCACAAATCGCAGACGATGCCCATTGTCAAAAAGATGGAAATACCGTTGATGTTGGCGTATTCATTGTCGAGACGCGCCTCGTGCGTCGCCACGACAATATTGTCGAAGCCGTAGTAAAACAGCGAATAAACCGCTACGACATACGAAGCGTAGACAAACACCGACAACAGCATATCCGTCGCGTTTTCCAGATTGGAGTAGGCGATATACAGCATGGCAAAGCATATCCAGGTGCGCAGCAGCGTCCACGTCATTGCCAGCGTCTGCGCCACAAAAACCGACCACAGGCTGCTCAGCGCCGTGTACCCCGTAAACAGAAGCAGCACAACCGGAAAAAATCGGGGTTGTATCCACAGAGAACCGCCTCGCTGCAGCGCGGACAACAGCAGAATTGCCGCCGAGCAGAGAATAAAGAAATACTTTCCCCAGCTGTATTGGTCAAATATTAAGAATGACGATAGCAGGAACACGCTGAGCCCCCATATGAGCCTGTCGATGACCTGTTTCGCTTGGATTGTCATTAATCGCTATCTCCTTTTTCGCCGTAGCAGCAGCGGCAAAACATCTGCGCCGACCGGTGAATATCATAGGCACGCATATCCGCCGTCACTCTCCCCTGCTTTGCCGTTTGTGCGATTTGCCGTCCCCACACAGCCGCGTCGGCGATGGGAAGATAAACCGTCTTGCCGCAGAGATCCGCTTCACGCGTGACGGTGTCGGACAAAATGCACGGACAGCCGCACGCCTGCGCTTCTATAATCACATTGGGCATGCCCTCGTAGAGCGAAGGCAGCGCCAATACGTCAAATGCCGAAAGCCACGCCGGAATATCCTTTTGCAGTCCGGCGAACACCACGCTGTCTGTCAAGCCCTCCTGCCTGACAGCCGCTTCAATCTCCGCTTGCAGCACGCCCTCACCCACCAAGCACAGCTTGGCGTCCGGCTGTTCACGGTGAAGAGCGACGAACGCGCTGACCAAAAAGCGGTGGTTCTTTTGTGTGTTGAATCTGCCCACATGACCAACCAGCACCGCGGAGGGTGAAACACCGAGACGACTGCGCACACGCTGACGCGCTTCGCCGTCAAAGCGATAGACGGACAAATCCAAACCATTGTTGACGCGCACCACCTCGCCGCGGCGGCACGCTCTTTTTCCGAAGGTATAGCACGCCGCCTTGTCGGACGGAGCAATCTTGACGTCCACATAGCGCGTCCAGAGCAATCTGCCAAGCAGATGCGCAGCAGTCTGAAAAACACTGCCGTCGCTCGCATTGCTGGAACGCGCCGCCGTATGCAAAGCACCGGCTTTTTTGGCTATCTTCAAATCCCAAAAGCCAGCTGCGTTGGAAGTGATGCGCAGCACGTTGGTGTAGCCGTTGTTCTTCACAATAGCGGACAGCTGCCGCTTAAACGCCTTGGAATCCTTTGATTTGGACGGAATACGGAATACTCTGCCGCCCATCAAGAGAATCTCGTCCTCGTAATCACACTTTTCTGCCATGTTGATGCAAAAATCCATCTGATAACGGGAACGGTCAAGCACGCGGTAGATTTTCATCAGAAAGGTCTCCGCTCCTCCCATATTCATCGTGTTGAGTATGCAAAGTAAGCGTTTCATGGGCGTTGCTCCTACTTGCGAGAATTTGTTTTTTGTTCCACATATCAATTTTCTATCCGCTCAAACAGCGTCGCCAGCGCATTTTTTGGAAGGTAGTCCTCCGCTTTTTTCAGGCAGGCTTGCTGCATGGCGGCAAGCGCTTTTCGGTTCTCGAGTGCATAGACAAGCGCCTGATACAAGCCCTCCTCATCATCGAAGCCGTAGCCGATGCCGGTCACGCCGTCCTCAATGATGTCCGAAAAGCTCTCCCATTTTGCGGCAATCACAGGCAATCCTGCCGCGTAGGCGTCAATCACGGTGCCGGGAATACCCTCGGTGAAAAACCGCGTCGGAAAGAGCAGCGCGTCATACGGCGCCAGCGTCTCCACGCTTTTGTCATAGCTGACCGCACCGCAGTAGCGCACGCCCTCCGGCATATGCTTTTGAAATGCCGCAAACCATTCTGTCTGCGCAGGCGCCACCGCGCCGTAGATGTCAAGCGCTGCCGCGTTTGGACAGGCGCTGTTGAGCCTTGCGACCGCGTCGGCTGCCTCTTGGATTCCCTTTTCTTTCATAACGCGCGAAAAGGTACACAGACGGAGCGTTCCGTCAGTTTTTTTCAGCTTGTCATGGGCTATGCGCAGCTGCTTGCAGTTTGGCGCCATCCAAACGTTTTGCAGTCCCAGCTCTTTCAGACCGCGCCGCACCGCGCTTGTCTCGGCGTAGAGCCCGTCAAAGCACTTCAGTGTGCGCACAAGCCGCTGCTTGTCCGCCAACAGCCGCGGCAGCCAGCCGCCGACCACACAGTAATGCAGCCTGCGGCGAAAAAACCTGTTAAAGAAAGCAAGCAAGGGAACAATAACCCGCACGCCGCGCTGCGCCGGCAAAATGACGACATTGTTTGTTTTCTTCAATAGCTTTATCACTTGGAACGGCAGCTTTGGCAGCGCCTTGACGCCGCCGTGCGTATCCGCGCAAAGCACCTCGTTCTCGCCGCAGCGCTCCTGCAGCGCCTTGGCAAAGGTCAGGGTTTTGACGGTCTGGCCGTCGGTCATGTTGCGTCCGAAGCCAAAATGCCCCAGCACGCCGACCTTTTTGATTCCTTTCTTCATAGCTCATTCAACGGGCTGCCTGTAATGCAGCTTTTTCCATACTCCGTGTACAAGATTATTTGCCGTCAGCACCGCCGCGGTGACGGGATTTTTGCCGAGCGCCTGACGAAACAGCCTGTAGTGCCACTTGACAAGCCGCAGCTTGCTGCCTCCGGTGATGGAGTCGTCGTGCTTGATATAGTAGGACAGGCACTCCGGCAGACGGTGGGCGTCGCTTTTTTCTATCGCCTGCAGCCACATGGTGTAGTCGTTGTTTTTGCGCATATCGGCAATCTGAATCAGTCCGATAACGCTGCGGTCATACATGACCGTGATGGTCGAAAAGTAGCAGTAATTATACATTTTCCGCTTGTTCACCACATCGGGACCGGTGTTGATATAGGGCATCCACACACCGTTCAGGCAGATGCGGTAATCGGTGAAGGTGAAGGCGTAGCCGTTCTCCTGCATAAAGCGCAGCTGCTTTTCGAGCTTTTTTGGCTCCCATGTGTCGTCGCTGTCGAGAAAGGCAATCCACCTGCCCTTGGCTTCGCGCAGCGCATAGTTGCGTGAGAGAGCGGCTCCGGAATTGGTTTTGTTCTTTAGAAGAATAATTCTTGGGTCTTGGTAGCGACAAATCACCTCTGTTGTGTTGTCGGTAGAGCAGTCGTCCACAATCAGCAGCTCCCAGTTAGGATAGGTCTGCGCCAAAACAGATTCGACGGAAGCAGCTATATATTCACCTGTGTTGAAGGACGGCATAATGACCGAAACCAATTCATCCATCAAAGCTTCTCCTGATTTCTTCCATCCGCAGCACGGCGCTGAGCTGATGCAGCAGACGGTTGTTTTTTCTCTTGTGTATCAGCCTGCGGAACGGATAGAGCAGTCTGACGCCGAGCCGCACCGGCAAGCGGTAATACATGTGCAGGCGGCAATACGCCTTGCGGAATCCGAAATACTTTTCGAGATAATCCTGAAAATGCGTGATGTGGTTGACCGAGCGCGCGCCGTCGCAGATATAAAAGCCGCTGCCCAGCCGGTCGGCATAACGCGACAAAATCGCGTGTACCAGCGCGGCGTTGACCTGATATTTTTCAAGGGAAGGCTTGACCTTTTGGGACTGAAACGCGCAATAGCCGTCGCCGTTTTTGACGACTGCGTAGCCTGCCGCCTCGTTTGTCTCCCTGATAAAGCAAATATAGACGTCAACGGCTTCGTCCTCCGCCAACCGCTTCATGCTGCGGCGAAAGGCTTCGCGCTGTGCCTCCCGACGGTTTACGGCGGCGTAGCTGCGCTGTGCCTCCGTGTACGCCGCAAACAGCGCCTCCTCGTAATCGAGCGGATTGCCGACGCGGACGGCGCAATATTTGAGCGCATTTTTGACAACGTTGCGCCGCTTGGACTTAAGCGCTTGCATGTCAAAGGGCTTGTCACAGATACAGTACCACCATTCGGTCTCGCTGCCGCAGTCAAAGCCGTCTGTCCATGCGGCGAACAGAGCGCGTCCTCCAAACGACCGCCAAAAGCGTTTGCTGCGCAGCACAGACGTGTCGGGAGCTTGGTGCGGCGGCAAGGCGGACACCAACGCATGATTATAATACAGCCATTCTCTGCTTTTCATCTAACTGACACCACGCAACAGCTCCAGCGCTTCACGCTGCTTCTTGTCGTATTCTTCCTGTGTGACGCCGCCGTCCGCCAACAGCCAGTCGCCGTAGTCGAGATCGGAGGCGGTTCCCTCGCGGTTGACGTCGCTGTGCTTGAACACCTGCATCAACGTCATAGCAAGAATCTGCAAATCGCCCCTGAAGGTGATGCCGCGGTCAATATATTCCAAATCGTAAACGAATTTTTCTTCCCACGAAATGCTGTTTCTTCCATGCACCTGCGCCCAGCCGGTGATGCCCGGCCAGACGGTGTGCCGTCTGCGCACCTGCGGCGACATAAACACCATATCGCGCACCAGCATGGGACGCGGTCCCACCAAAACACCGGTGCCGCTGATGACGTTGAGAAGCTGGGGCAGCTCGTCCAGACTGGTTCTGCGCAAAAATCTGCCGTAGGCGTTAAGCCGCTCTTCGTCAGGAAGAAGCTTGCCGTTCCTGTCGCGGCGGTTGTCCATGGTGCGAAATTTTATCAGTCTGAAAATTTGTTCCCGTCCGGTTTTGGGAGAGATTTTTCCGGGACGCGGCTGCACAAAAAAAGGATTGCCGCGCATCGCGGCGGCGCCTGTCAGCGTCAGCAGCAAAAACAGCGGCAATAAAATGAGCAGTGCCGTTACCGCCAGCACTTTTCCCAGTATTCGCTTAATATATCGCGCATAAACGCCGTTTGTTTGCCCTGTCACTCTACTTCCCCATCTCTGTCGAATCACTAGCACCTCTCAATATAGGGTTTTTTAGAGGTGCGGTTTTTTGGCAAAAAGCTGCCGTAAAAAGTTTTGTGCATATGGGCAGCTATATATTTTTTGAGGCGGCCAGATTCTGTCACGGTTATTTTTGATAATACTCGTCGTAATAATATTCGCCTTTTTTGCTGTAGTATTTGCTGTAGCTGTTGCGGCTTCCCTTGCCGTTATAAACAACGCCAGCAATCTTTGCGTCCGAAAAATTAAGGCGGTAGAAGGTCTCCCTGAGCTTTTTAAACTCCGACAAACCGTGGCGCACAACAATCAAATAACCGTCTATCGCATCGGAGAGAATCACCGCGTCGGTGACGACCGTGACCGGCGGAAAGTCCAGCACGATATAATCATAGTATTCTTTTAACAACGCAATCAGATTTTTCATCTGCTTGGAGCCGAGCAATGTGGTGGGGTCGGGCGGAATGTCGCCGGCGGCGAGAATGTCGATGCCGTATTCGTCCGCATGCTGGATCAAATCACCCTGAATCTCACCGCTGCCGGCAAGAAAGTTGCTCAGACCCGGCTTTGCGTTGATACCGATTTTGGCGGCAACGCTCGGCAGACGCATGTCGCAGTCCACCACAATGACCTTTTGGTTCGTCTGCGCAAAAGAGATTGCCAGGTTGATGGCGATGGTGCTCTTCCCCTCGCCGCGGTTGGCGGAAACAATGGCGATACATTTGCTGTCGCCGCCCGGAATAGAGAACATCAAATTGGTGCGCAGGGATTTGTATGCTTCGCGCATAGGAAAGGGAGAGTTCTCCGATAGCAGCATTTTTTTCGGATCGAATAATTCCGAAACAATTTTACGCTTTTTCACCTGGCTGTCCCCTCCGCTTCATTTCCGTGAGTCGTGGTCTTCGGATGTGTGTTTATAATGGTTATAATAGGCGCCTGTCTTGTCGTTAGCGGAACTGTTGACGTCGGGAATTACGCCTAACACATGAACCGGAAACTGACTCTCCACCTCAGCTTCATCGGTGATAATGTCGTTGCGCAGATAGTGAATCGCCAACAAAACAATTGTCAGCAGCGCCGCAACGCCGAAGCCGAGCAGTGTGTAGCGAAAGTAGCTCGGCGAATAAATGTCGTTGGGCGGCTGCGGCATCTCCACAATCTTCATGGAGCTGCCCTCTACGATATCCGCCATGCTTTTTGGCGCGACATCGACGATGGCAGTGGCGATTCTGTAGGATTCCTCGGGGCTTTTTGCCTCCACAAAGACCTGAATAATCTCGGTTTCATCCTGAATCTGGGTGGAAACCATTTTCTTTAGCTCCCTGAGGGTATAGTCTGAATGGAGCGCCTCGTCCGCCGAGGACAGAATACTGTTGGATTTGAGAATAGCGGAATAGGTTTTGACCAGCTCCTTTGACGCATCGACGTCGGAGCTTGTCAGGTATTCCGTGATGGATTTGGACGACAGCTGCCTGTTGTTGACATAGGCCGCGAAGCTGCAGCGGTAGGTAGGCTGCACCAGCAGCTTGACCGCTGTATAGGTCACGGCGCCTGCCACAGCACCGACCAGCAGGATAATCCACAACCGCTTCAGCAAATAGACCAACAGCGGAATGATGTTAAGCTCCACGCCCATCTCTTTTTTTCTTTTATTATACCTTTTATCTGCGATTCTTATCATTAAGCCAAACCTTATCCCGAACCGTACACAAGCATGAACCAATTGCTGTGTACTGTTTTTTACCACATGACGAAGAACAGCAACAATAGTAGTATTATTCACAAAAAACAAAGCACTATCGTCAAAAATATGCATACTTCGTCAAACAATACTCCTATTATAACATTTATCAAAAAAAAGTCAACTGCATTACTATATTTTGCCCATATTTCAACCATCATGCTATTTTCTAAAAACACAATAAGGAAAGCACTGACAGCTCCCTGCCGCGCCTAAGTGCGAAATCCTTGCGGCATCATCTCGCCTATCCGTCAAAAAGACAGATAAATTCCTGCAAAAAGCAACCGCCGGATCTGATTCCTTGCGGTTGCTTTATTTTGCTGTAAAAGAATTTTTATTAAAACAAGCTTTTTCGGAACGGCTTGCCGAAAAGCTGTATGTGTTCAATCGGATGGTCGGGAATATTCTTTGTGAGGTGACAGGAGGTGTAGCCGAGAATCAGCCAGAAAAAGACAATGGTGAACATGACATTGAACAGCAGCGTGACCTCAATGACCGAATAGACCAGATAGGCGCACAAAAAGGAGTACATGCACGGAAATTCACTCTGCTGCAGCCGCGTGTCGCGCAGGACGTGCCGCGTGGTGGAAATCAAAAACCGCACGCCGAATATGCTGAACAAAACAAAACCCAAGCCGCCGGCGCAGACCAGCATCGTCAGATAGCCGTTGTGAAAATCCACCAAAAGCGGCGCCAAATCACCGTAGTGGTCGGAGAACTTTACGCCGTTCTCGAACATCTGCCTGCCGTAATAATCAATGTTTCCCTTGCCGATGCCGAACACCGGATGCTTGGCAAACATCTGCAAGCCCTGCTGCCAGAGCACCAGTCTGCCGGAGTCCACGTTGGTGTTTTCGTGGTCAAAGGTGACCGGATGCGCCTGCTCTCCGGGACGCTCAATTGGTAACACAATTCCTTGGTTATTTTTGATGAGCTGGGTGAAGCCGAGCTGACAGACCGTTCGCAGCAAAAACATGGAGGACACAATCACCATTCCGGCGAGAACGCACGAAATCGAGCGCACCAGAATCTGCCTGAAATTGAAATTGCTCTCCGTTCCGAACATTTTATAGATGACGAAAAAGAATGCGTAGCCAATCAGCATGACCAGCGCGCCGTTGGAATCGCTGAGCAGCAATGCGATGCTGTTGACCGCCATGCAGCTGGCAAGCCAAATACGGCTGATGCGGCGGCAGCCTGCCAAAATCACAAAATCCCTTTTGAGCATCATATGGCAGCAAAACATGGCTGTCACAGCGGAAAACGCCATCTGGTTGGGGTTCAGAAACAGACCCGTAAAGCGGTTTTCATAGATAATAAACTTTACGCTCAAAAACTCAAAGTCAATGCCGAGCACCAACAGCGTCAGTCCTGCCGCGCCCAGCACGGTGGTGAGATAGATGATGATGCGGCTGATATTGAACAGCTCCCGGCGGAAATTGAGCTGCTTTTCGGTGTGTACCGAATAAAAGATGAAGAAGCAAATGGCGATGTGCAGCAAAAACGCAAAATTCAAAAAGGCATTGTCGAGCACATGCAGCAACAGTGTCACCACCGACGACACAAAAAATGCTATCAGCCAAAAGCCGTAGCGCGTGCGCAGCGCGGTGCGGCGTGTGATTTCGGAATAGACGACCAAAAACGCGCCCCAAATCACCATAAGCACCAACGCAGCATAGGCGACAAAATGTATGTAGGAAATATTGCAGGCGAAGAGACAAATGATGTAGCACTGCCGAAACAGCGATTTGCTCAAAAGCGCCTTTTTCAGATTTGTCATATCCTATCCTATCTCCGTTTCCAATAAAAGGCTTATCCCTTTCATTATACATCAAATGCAAGGGTTGTCAAACCTTTTGACAAAACTGTAACCATGCTCTCATTTTGTCATTTTCATACGGCTACGCCCACGGATTGGCGCTCTCCGGCTCGCGGATTCCCACCAGTATCATCTGCTCCCACAAATACCACCTGCCGTCCTTGGCGAGACGCAGCTTGATTTCACGCGGATTGTCAGCGCCGCCGGAGCGCAAAAACAGGCGGCAATAGTTCGGCTCCGCGTAGGAGTAGGGATTTTCGCTTATGACAATCGTATAAGGCTCCTGCGGCAGATAGTCATTCTGCGGCACAGCGCCCTTAAAATAAGAACGCGGCACATAGTCCTTGTCCATGAATCGGTCGCGGATAAACTGCTTGTCAAAGGGACTGAGCGGTCTGGGTCCGCGCAAAAAATCGAGCATGGCGAGCGAGAGCTCCCTGTCCTGCGGATAGAAGCAGAATGCCAGCACCGTCAGCGCGGCGGTGTCAAAGGGATTGCTCATTGCCGCCTGCGGCAGCGCCTTGAACTGCTCCAGAGTGTCGGGCAGAGCGGAAAACACTACCTCGACGGTTTTGCTGCCGGTGCCTGTCAGCGCGGCAGGCTTTGGGGTATTCTTTAAGCTGTCAAAAAGACCCATGTTATCCTCCTTTTTTTCAAAAAAGAATTATATCTCCTCTGCAATGATTTGGCGAATTTCTTCCTCTGCTGCCTCCACTTCTTCAATAAACGACCGCGACGGCACACGCAGCGCGCCGTTGCCGAGGATAATCAGCTGCTCCAAGCCGTCGGAGGTCACGACGCGAACGCGGTGACGCTTGGCGAGCTGATGCGAGGTTTTTTCAATATACATATCCGCGGTCTCCGCCTCCTTGGTGTAGACGACGGAAATATTGTTCACGCGCTCCACCTCGCGCTGCTGTCCCTTGACCTTGTAGGCGTCAAAGACGACGATGACCTCGCATTTTTTGTAGCCCTGATAATTGCAGAGAATATTAATCAGCCGCTCACGCGAGCCGTCAAAGGTCAGCTCGCGCAGCTTGTCCCACGCAAAAATCAGGTTATAGCCGTCCACCAGCAGATATTCGTCGCCGTCATAGGCAGCCGCCTTGGCTTTTTTTTCAGACTGCGGCTGCGCAGGCGCCTTGTAGACGCGGCGCTCTCCCTGCTTTTTTTGACGGACAGGACCGTAGGTCTGCTCAAAAATATGCATCAGCTCCTTGTCGAGCGCAAAAATGTCGCTTTGGCTGCGCCGCTTGGCAAAGTAGCTGCCGCTGTCAACGGAAACCGGCGCCGTCTGCCGCAGGGCGCTTGCCAGGTGCATATGCTCCTTGACCTCGTTCCACCTGACCGTGTAACCGGCGCCGTGAGAACAAAAAACAGAGTCGCACGGATTGAGCACATCGGCGTCGGGGTCGTAGGCAGCCGCCGCGATGACCTCCTCCGCGTTGTGGCACGGCTCGTAGCCCTTGAGCGTGAGCGACAGCCTGCCCTTTCCGTGGGTGTATTGCAGCAGCTCCTTGGCATAGCCGCGCATTTCGGAAACAGGCGCGGTGCCGGTGAGCACACAGGTTTCGCCGCTCTGCTCCGGTGGCTGAAAGCTGCCGTAAAGCCGCTGAATATCGTTCATGGCTCTGCCGATGTTTTCCGCCGGCACCTCCAGCACAAAAGAATAGACAGGCTCCAGCAAAATACTCTCGGCGCTGCGCAAGCCCTGCCGGACGGCGCGATAGGTCGCCTGCCGAAAGTCGCCGCCCTCGGTGTGCTTGGCGTGCGCCCTGCCGGAGACAAGCGAGATTTCCATATCGGTTATCGGCGAGCCGGTGAGCACGCCGAGGTGCGTTTTTTCATACAAATGAGTCAAAATCAACCGCTGCCAGTTTTTGTCGAGCAAATCCTCCTTGCAGCGCGTATGGAACACCAAGCCGCTGTCGCGCTTTGCAGGCTTTAGGAGCAGGTGCACCTCCGCATAATGGCGCAGCGGTTCAAAATGCCCGACGCCCTCGACGGTATCGGCTATTGTTTCCTTATAAATAATGTTGCCCTGTCCGAATGTGACGTCAAAGCCGAAGCGCTCCGCAATCAGGCTGCGCAGCACCTCGAGCTGAATCTCGCCCATCAGCTGCACCTGAATATCGCCGTGACGCTCGTCCCATACCACGTTGAGCTGCGGATCCTCAGCTTCGAGAATCCGCATTTTGGCGAGCGCGGTGTGCGCGCTGACCTGCGGCGGAAGCTCCACGCGGTAGGTCAGCACCGGCTCCAGCACCGGCAGGCCGCTGTCGGTTTCGGCTCCCAAGCCGTCGCCGCTGCGTGTAAAGGTGACGCCCGTGACAGCGCAGACGGTGCCTGCCGCCGCCTCGCTGACCGCGGTGAACATTTCACCCGAATAGACACGGATTTGGTTGACCTTTTCGCCGTTTGTGTTGCGCAGACCCGGGAGCACGTCCTTGACGCGCAGCACGCCGCCGGTCACCTTGAGAAAGGTGAGGCGGTTGCCCTGGTTGTCCTCGGCGATTTTGTAGACCTTGGCGCCAAATTCGCCACCATAGACAGGCATGCGCGTCAGCCGCTGCACAGCGTCCCAAAACCGCTCAACGCCGTCCAGCTTTAAGGCGGAGCCGAAAAAACAGGGAAATAGCCGTCGGCGGCGGATAGCTTCGATAATATCCGCATCGGTAATGGCGCTTTCCTCATATTTGCCGAGCAGGTCTTCATCACAGAGAGCGACATTCTCCAAAAACGCGTCGCTTCCCTCCTCGGAAAAATCAATGCAGGCGTCGCTGAGTCCGCCCTTTAGATTATTGAGCAGCCATGTCTTGTCCGCGCCGGGCAAATCCATCTTATTGACAAACAAAAAGCACGGCACACGGTATTTTTGCAGAAGCCGCCAGAGCGTTTTGGTGTGGCTCTGTACGCCGTCGGTGCCGCTGACGACCAGAATCGCATAGTCGAGCACCTGTAGTGTACGCTCGGTCTCTGCGGAAAAATCAACGTGACCGGGAGTGTCGAGCAGATAATACCGCGCGTCGCCGCAAGTGAGCACCGCCTGCTTGGAGAATATGGTGATGCCGCGGTCGCGTTCCAGCGCGTAGGTATCCAAAAAGGAATCGCGGTGATCGACTCTGCCGAGCCTTTGCAGGTTGCCGGTGCAATAGAGCAGCGCCTCCGACAAGGTGGTTTTGCCGGAGTCCACATGCGCCAGAATACCGATTGCGGTTTGTTTCACGATGTGCCCTCCCCTGTTTCAAAATGCTTTTTCTGCCAACATTATAACACAAAAAACCATTTCTGTAAATGTGAAATCGCGCGTATAAGCAAATTGTCATGCATATCACGCCCCGAACGGCGAATGATGAATACAGGCGTTTTTGGAAGGAGCATTTGTTATGACTGAACTTTTGAACCGGCGGCTGAACCTCGTGCTGTCCGTGCTGCTGTTTGCGGTCGGCGCCAGCTCGCTGGTGGTGTCGGCATTGTCGAAGGATGAAGAAAACTTTTTGATGACGTTTCGCTACATGACCATGAACGGCACGACGTTTACCACGCTGACGGCGCTGATTTTGAGCATCGTCTGCGCCATGGAGCTGCGCACAGGCAAAAAAATCCTGCGGCGGCAGCTCTATTATTTCCGTCTCTGCGCCGCGGTGACGGAGTGCATTATCGCGGCGGTGATTCTGCTGTCGTTCTTCCCCTTTGTGCCGGACAATCCCAATCTGCTGACCTATGATTCATTCTGCATGCACATCATTCTGCCGCTGCTGACGATACTCTCGTTTTTGCTCAACCCGTCTCCGGCGGAGTCGGTGCATCCGCTCAAACGGCTGAGCTGCGCGTGGCTGATCACGCTCTACGCAGCTGTGGTGACGGTGCTGATTCTGACCGGCGCGATTCCGCAGGACAAAATCCCCTATTCGTTCATGGATTTCGGCACCCAGCCGCTGAGCTACAGCATTTGTATCGGCTGCTTTGTCTACAGCCTTGCCTATATTCTCTCGGTCTGGCTGACAGACGGCAACCGCAGGGTGTCGCGCCTTTGGACAGAATAGGCAAGAAATGTCCGCAAAGAAAGTCCGCAAGGAAACCCCTGCGGACTATGCTATACATATTTTGGTATTACCACTCAAGCACCGCGACGGTCTGTCCGCTCTTTTCCGGCAGCGGCACAACGGTCAGAATGCCCTTGCGTTCGGCGGCGGCTGTCACGTCCTCGCCGTCAACAGTGACGCGCTTCGGCGCGGTTTCGGACGCCCATGCCAGCGTGCCGCTCGCGTGCAGCACGACGGTTTGCGCGGAGGCGCTGTTGTGAACACTCTCCACCGCCGTGAAGCCGACGTATTTTTCCGTCATACCGAGGCAGGTACAGGCGCCTGTTATGGGGAGAAGCACAACCCACTGACAGCTGTTTGGCGCTGCGGCGCAGTGAACAAGCTCGTTTCTTTCGATAAAGCACGCGGTTTTTTCGAAGTAATTGTAAAGCAGATAGCGCTCGCAGACAGTGATGCCCTCGACCTCCGCCGGTGTAAAGGTGCAGGAGAGCGGCTTATCGGTCAGATTAAATACCGCGATACCGCCGCCGTCTTGCCCTTCGCCGAAGGGCGCTATATTTTGAAGCTTTAAAAAGCCGCTCTTAAAGGGGTCGGTAAATACGCAGTCCTGCGTCGGCATGGCGGAACGGCTCATCATCAGCAGCTCTCCGTCGGGATAGGCAAGCGGTTTGAGCACCTGCGCGTCGGTTTCGCCCACACGGTCGCTGCAATAGACGGGACCGCCGCTGACGGCGCGCAGCAGCGCATGCTTGGCGCTGTCGGGGTGCCGCGTCCAGAACATGTCCCAGTCGCAGACAAAGAGCCTGTCATGATATAGCGCGTTGTAGGCATTTTGAAGCAGATGCTCCCGAAAGCTGTCCGCTTGGTCGGGGAAAAAGTCGTCGCTGTTGCGCGAAACCGCGGTTGCCGGACGTGAGAGAACGCTTTCCATCGGCATGCCCATGCAGTTGATGACCGCGCCGTCCACAAGTGCGGCGGCACTCTCCAGACAAGCGTGCAGACCGTTCGCCGCTTCGCCGAGCGGTAGGGTGTTCTCAAAGCAGAGCGGAATCGTTCCCTGTCCGTCCACCTTGACAAAGCTGATGCCCTGTGCGGTCAGCACCTTGTACCAATCGCGGTAGAAGCCTGTGCCGCGCACCGGATCGGGCACCAGCCGTCCGCTTGCCGTGCGGCAAAGATTGGGCGCTTCCTGCACGGCTACAGGACTGCCGGGCGCGATGCCGCTCCAATAGCCCATCAGCGCGTGCCATACGCCGAACCATCGGATTCCGGCGCTCTCGCGCAGCTCTCCGGTCAGCCTGCCAAAGCCCTCCGGAAACTTCTCTCTGTCCGGCTCAAACGCATAGAGCAGGCGATTTTGGAGCGACAGCCAGCCGTCGTCGATAATCATCCATTTGACGGGAACCTGCTTTTCGGCAAGCTCCGCCGCCTTTTCACGAATACCCTGTTCGCTGACGTCGGTGTAAAAGGCGTTCCAGCTGCACCAGCCGAGGTAGCGGAACATTTCGGGCAGACGGCGCTCTGTGCGCAGGCGAATATTCTTGAAGCGTGCCGCCTCCGCAAAGGCAACCGAAATTGCTTCGCCTATGGTGGGCGCTTCGGCGTACCAATAGAGCGGCTCATCCAGCTCGCTCAGTCCGCCTTGCAGCGCCGTCAGCACCAGCGTGAGCGCGTTATCGCTCCCACCGGTCAAATACGCCTTGCAGCGCGCGCCCACCGCCGGTACAAAGCAGCCGCAGCGGTCGCCAAAGCGGAACAGCGCCGTCTGCGTTTTGTCGGGAAGCTCCGACAGGCGCTGCGTAAACGCCGGACGCGTCCACCACGGACTGAATAGATAGAGCGCCGTGATTTGTTCGGGCAGCTCCGTCACAGGCAGACGCAGCTTGACCGGCGCTTCTGCTTCGAGGTTGCGGCACGATTCCAGCTCCTCGTTTTGAATCGCCAGACGGATGCTTCCGGCGCGACAGCCTCCGGCGCTTGTTTCGCTGACCGAAAGCGTTACGCCGTCGCAGCTCACCGCGCCGCCGTTCAGGGTTACCTCTGTCAAGACAGGCTGGGCCTTTTGGCGGTATATTTCACATGAAACGGTCTTTTGTTTTATCATAGCCTCACATCCTTTTGATTGCTGTACTTATTATATCACCCGATTTGTGCGCCGCCAATAGAAAAATGTCAGGCATAACCTGCACATCAGCAAATCTTGAAAAATGCGGCGTGAAACGGTACGGCAAAAAAGACGGAAGAAAATGCCGTGCCGTGTTTTCTTCCGTCTGTATTCTGTGTGTATTCCGAAATTTTGGTTATCGGGCTGTCTTTAGCGGTTTATCAGACGACCGATCGGATACGGAACAGCATATTCCGCAATGAACTCTTGCAGTGTCGTCGCGTCCGCGATGTCCGCCGTTCCGTCCTGATTCGTGTCCGCCGCAAGGAGCGATAACGCGTCCGTCTCCTCCAATTCGGCAAGAATCCGCTGAATGTTCGTCACGTCATTAATGTTGACATTACCGTCCCGGTCAACGTCGCCGAGCGTGACTTTCTCTAGCAATTCATAAGACAGATTATTTTCCAACGCATAAGCATGCGCAAATGAATCCGCATAGCAGCGAATGGTTATGTTCTCCCAATCGAACGCATACGGCTGAATCAGCACGACGCTCTCGGGAATGGTCACATATTTCAGCTGCGGACAACCGGTGAAGGTGTAGTTGGGAATCGCCAAAAGCGTATCGGACAGGACGACCGAAGCCGCTCCGGTGCCGTTGAACGCGTAGGAGCCCAGCATGGCGCCGTTTTTGACAAAGCCCAAATCGGTCAGAGAGGAACAGCCGTTGAAGCAGCCGTAGCCGAAATCGGCAATGCTCTCACTGACGGTTACGTTTTCAAGCGCCGAGCAGCCGGAAAACATGTTCGTCGGCACACTGACCATATCGGAGAGCAGCGTGACGGTTTTCAGAGAAACGCAGTCCGCAAACGCTCTGTCGCCAAAGCGGACGACGTTCTCGGGAATATAGACCGTTTCGAGCGCCGAGCAGCCCATAAAGGCATAATCGTCAACCGTTGTGTTGGTGTCGGAGAAGACGACTTCACTAATGGCGCCGTTGCCCGAAAAAGCGTTTCTGTCAATCACCGTCACGGGATAATCCCGGTAATACGCGGGCAGCTGAACCACGCCGCCCTGTCCGTTGTATTTGACAAGTCTTGCCTCGTGCCCGGACGCATTTATCTCGTAGCCAAAGTCTCCGTCATATATCACCAGTGCCGAAGCACGGATGCAAAAGCCGGCAGTCAGCACCGCCGCGATGAAAAAAATTATGGAAAAGCGTTTTAAAGATTTCATAAGCGATACTCAATTACATCAGGCGGTAGCGGTTTTGCTGCCGCCTGATAGGATTTTTACTGAGGTTTAAACATCTTCGTCCCCGTCTATTTCACTCGGATAAACATCATCGATAACACCTTCATAATAAGAAGCACAAATTCTTGTACTCAGCTCGAACTGTGCGTAATCAAATTCGGGTGAAATGTAATTTTTCTTCAATACGATCCTCCTTATCCCCAAACAGACAAGGTGTTGTCAACCACGTTGCCGTTGTAGTATATCAGGCAGTTTGTGCTGATATTCCAAGAGCCGTTATACTTCAATGCACCGCAGTACACAAGACAGGTGTTGCCGTTGGAACCTGTGTTGTTCAAGTTGAGAGCCGATGTCTTATATGTAACGGTAAACTGCGCTCTGTTCTTGTTGCTGAGCTTTATCGTCGCATCGTTCTCTCCGGGCGTATTGCCGTTTGAGGTGACGGTGTAGGTATATCCCTTGGTGGTAAGCGTCAGATTCAGGGTTTTGTCTAGATCTCCCGTCAGCGGATCAAGTGCTCCTGCAAAGGTCTCTGCGGACGAGAACTGCTTGCTGCCCTGCTTTTTGTCAAATTTGTCAATGATGTCGACAAGCTGTCCCTTATACTGCTCAAAGAGCGCGTTGATCTTGTCGGGTGTGTAAACCTTGGGATTATCCCTGATTTGGGTGCTGAGCGAAATATTGACAAACGACAGCTTTTGAACGCTTGTGTCAAACTGCGGAACGCCGAAAACGCTCGCGAAAATATTAAGACGCGTTTTTGACACACCGGTGGAATCCACGTATGTATCATTGGTATTTGCCGAGATGGAGATACCGGGATTGGAGGCGCCTGCTTGTGCATAAACTGCGTAGAGCTTTGTGTCGGTCGTTACACGATAGCCGAAATTTCTTTCAACAGAGGCGATTTGCGTTCCCTCTTGGTTGTATGCCCAGTACGCAAATTCATAATCGCCAAAGGACTCCGCGGCATAATCCGACGGCATCACGTTTGTATATCCCAAAAGTCCGTAGTTCTTGATGAAACCGGCGTCGTCTTGGTACGAATCTCCTGTTTTTTCGCAGAAGCGCTGGTTATAATAGAACTTATGCTGATTGATGGCTTTTACACTTGCGTCGGCGCTTGCAGCGTTGGCGACATATACCGTGTTGCCACCCACTTGCTTAGTCAGCAAATCATCAGCGCTGTTCGCTCCGAAGATATCCACATTGTACAGCTTCGGATAATTGTAGCACCAAACCACAATTTTGCGCACGCTTTCGCACTGCGTGGTTAAGGCTTCGCCTTCGTCAAGCGCGATGTTTTCGGAGTTATAATAGTTAACCCATTTTTCAGTCGTACCCATCGGTCTGCTCAGATAGTCGGTATGATACACCTGACCGCTTCCGTAGGGAACGTGCTCTCCGTTGTTAAAGTAGAAGTAGCTGCTGCCGCTCAGCGCCTTAACCGCCGCGCTTTGCGACGTCCAGAGGTCATAGTCACACATGACGTTGTTGACCGCAAGCGCATTATTTGAAAACTCAACCGCTGCCGTACCGATCAATCTGGCATAGTCGATGGACTGCACCTTGCCGGAAGCGTCCCGGGTAACCAGATTGTTCGGAATACCGCTGACGGTAACGGAATAGGCGGTTTCGGTTTCTTCGATACCGGCAGGCGTACCGTTTATCTCATAACGGTCATAATACTTAAACTGCACTTCAAAATCAACGGGTGTGTTTCTGATGGTTGCAGTTGCCGTGGCGCCTGATTCATCATAGGTAATCTGCGTGCTGTAGCCGACAACCGGAGCTTCCTCTACGGTGTAGCTGAAATAATAGGTCGTGTCGGACTCGGTCGTATAAACCGGCAAGCCATGAATTACCCTTGTCCATGTCGCAGAGCCTGCGCGGCTGTGCGCGGCTTTGCTGACCGTGAACCAACCGTCGGTGGTGTCAACATCCGGAATCACTGCCGCGTCGGTGTACGGAATAACCTTAGCCTCGCCGCCGTCGGTTACGGGTGTGCCGTCCTCATTCTTCCAATGCTGCATAATGCGCACCCGAATTTCTTCCGGACGCGATTTGTCCGCATTGTTTTTGTCGTTCCAAATCTTTTGAACGGTGAGGTCAATCTTGCCGCAGGGGTCTTTGCTCTCGCCGGGATTCGGAATGAGGCTTTCGTCGTTGGAATAAGTCGGCGTATCGAGCATCAGCACAGCCTTTGCGCTGCTGACATATACCCTCAGCAGTGCGGCGTTGGCTCCCGAAGCGTTGGAAGCGAGCTTGGCACCGTTCCATTTCTCAAATATCTTATTGTACGGTTCATTTGTGCCTGGCGTAATCGGCGCGGTCAGATGCGTGATGTCAAAGCGCTTGCCGCTGCCGTCCGCCACAGCCGTTCCGATTGTCACGTTGCCGCTTGTGAGCGCGTAGGTCGAATCTGTGTTTCTGTAGACCGAATAGTGGTTTTCTTCTCCGGCAACCTTTTCAATGGATTCCAAGGTATTGAAGCTGTAGACAGACTCCAGCCTTGTGCCGCCGCTGAACGTGCCGACCTTCTGAGCCGTACCGCGAATAACGTCGCAGTATGTCATTGTGTTGGAGGTGAACTTGCCCTCGTTGTTGTAGCCCACAAAGCCGCCTGCATAGCCCGTTTCATGGGTGCCGTTCTCTGTATTGGAGGCGCCGCCGCCGTAGACGTCGTAGCCGACCGCAATACCGGCGACAGAGCAATTGTCCACTCTGGTGCGGTTGCCCTTAATCAGATTGACGACAATCTCGGGATTCTGATTTTCGGTATCAATGCCTTGATCGTTGCACGGCAAAGCAATAGTTGAGTCGCCTATCGTAATCAGCGCGGTATCAGTTGTGCCCGGCTCGGTTGATTTAACAAGAGATACGCCGATGCACAAGCCAAGCAGATTAACATAAAGCAAGTCTCCGTCGCTGAGAAGCTTTAAGCCAAGCAAATCAGAATCAAGGTTAATCAAACTGAGGTTTTCCAATTTATCAACATATAGCAGTTTAACCAACGCATTGACAATTTTTAAAACAAGCTGAACCAACGGCGAACTTGCCTCAACCTCAACAAGATAATTCATATTCGTCTTGCCGACAAAGCCGCCTGCAATTTGGTCACTGTATACCTGTTTCAGCTTGTTGACGTGGGAATTTTTTATCTGTGAAACGTCTGCATAACCGACGAAACCGCCCGAAATGGCTTGAACGCCTTTGTTAGTCATCACAACCGCGCCGGCGTCAATTCCGGTCACGCTGCAATCGTCCGCAACCGTTCCGAAAACATCTAATACACCTGCTGTCAAGCCTGCAAGCGGACCGGCAACCTGTGCATCGTCCACATCCACCGCGCCGTTTTTGCCCATATGACCGATAAAGCCGCCTGTGTAGTTGGGCGCATAAACGGTGTTGAGATTGGTGACATCAGAATTTTTGACGGTGCCGTTCATCATGCCGCCGCCAAAGCCGCCTGCGCAGCCGGAGTGACGGATTTCGCTGAGGATACCCTCCTGTGCGGATGCGTAGGCACGGATTACCATGCCCTCGGGCACGCCGTTCACATCGGAATGATAGACATACGTACGGAATACATCGAGCAAATCGACGCTTCCTGCTTTGATGAGGTTGAGAATATTTGTTGAGCCGGTTCCCGTCGAGGAAACAGACGCCACACTGCCGACGTCCGCCAAGCCGAAGAAGCCGCCTGCGTAATATTTGCCGTCCACACTGCGCAAGCCGTTGACGGTGATTTGACTCTCGCCCTTGCGGCTGCCGACAACTGCCGCTTCCAGCGAACCGGCAAAGCCGCCTGCAAATTGCGGAGTCGTGTCGGCAACGCCGCCGACGGTGAAGCCGAAGCTCTGATTGTCGGGATTTACCTCAGCCTGACGAATGGTGGTCAAGGTTGCCTGCATCACAGACGCAAGATCGCCGGGCGTGGAGCCGGGCGTGGAAATCAGGCTGTTCAGAATACCCTGCAGCAAGCCCTTTGAAGCGTTTGTATTGACGTCCGCGACGGAAGCGGCCGTTACCATGCCGACATAGCCGCCTGCGGCGTTGGTACCCCTGACAAAACGGAGGTTTGACACGTTGCAGCCCGTTCCGGCTGTTTTGTCCGCGTTTTTGTCGCCCCAAATCTGTGCGCCGTAGGCAGAGCCTGCATAGCCGCCTGCATAGCCGCAGCCGTGGGTGAGGTCTGTTCCGAAGCACTCGACTGTCATGCCGGACTGCCAGCCGCTCACGGAACCGCTCTTGACGGTGGGAACAAACACCTGCGCCGCCTTGACGAGCTGACCGAGGTTCAGGTTCAAGCCGAGAATGCCGACGTTGCCAAAGCTTGCCGCCGCACCGGTCTGCATTTTGCCTGCGTAACCGCCTGCACTGCGCATGGCTCTGATTTTCTTCATATCGTGAGACTGACCGTCGGTGATAACGCCGGACACCATATAGCCGACATAACCGCCGGCGCTGCCGCCCTCGGTAATCAGCATGCTTTCGTGCGTGGGACGTCCGGCAACAACATTGCAGCCGTACACATATTTTGAGAGCTTGCTGTCGAGCGCGTCTTGCGTGGTTGCGGAGCCGCTCTGCGCGAGCTCTGCGCCGTAGCCGCCGTATTTACCGACGTACTGCACCCATCCGTTCCAAGTGTCCACGTCGAGGTTGCTCAGAGGTCCGTAAACCGCCGTGTGCTCCTCAGTGGGATAAACCGCAGAGAGCGCCGTCAGAACGTTGTCCAGCTTGATGAGTCCGCCGAGCAGCTTGATGCTGCCGGTATCGGCGGTATCGGCGCTTTCCATGTAGCCGGTGAAGCCGCCTGCGTATTCATAGCCGTAAACCGAACGGATACGCCATGCGGTCGCGGGATGCTTTTCTCCGATATAGTTGCCCTCGGTGTCATGACCGAAGTTCCAACTGCCGACTGCGCCGTCGTTCTGGTCTTTCCATGTGCTGGTGTTCAAGCCCCAAATGTGGCCGCCCTCGTTGTGACCGCAGTAGCCGCCGGCAACGCCGCGCTGATGGGACTCATCAGAAGCCGCCTGCGCTCTTACCGCGCCGCCGCAGGGCACGCAGGAGGTTGTGGAATTGCGAATAGTGGGGACAAAATCTTCAACAAGCGAAGCCAGAGCAGTGTCAACATCTACTAAGCTGCCCAGAATACTGGCGTCGTCAAGCAGATTGGCAACGTTGCCGGGCTCCATGTTGCCGACATAGCCGCCGGCCGCTTCCTGTCCGATGATATAATAGAAGTTTTTGCAGTGAGAGTTTTGAATGTGACCGCCGTTGGTGCTGCCGGCATAGCCGCCTGCCATACCAACCTTGCCGTCGTCCGGGTCGCTGCCGTCCGCGATAACGGAGAAGCCGCCGCCCGCGCCCTGCACATCGGAATGTTCAATGGTTGTCACCACAACACTGAGCGCCGAAAGTGCATTGGTCAGCGCAATGGAATCTCCCAGCACCTTCAATCCGCTGCCGAGACTTGCGGAGCTGCCGATGTCCACGTTGCCGACATAGCCGCCTGCAAAATGACCGCCCGTCACCGCGTAGGCGCTCAGTGTATTGTCAAAATAATTGGACGCCGAAACTCCCTCCAAATCAGCCGGAGGTGTTACCTTTGTATTTTTCAGCCTGTAAACATCGCAGTGTGAAATCTGCGCACCGCTGGTGTAGCCGGCAAAGCCGCCGGCACTGCCGGACAGGGGATCGTCCGAACGAATCTTGTTTGCCGCTACGGTAAAGCCATTTTCGCTGTAAACACCCGCATGCTTCACAACCGGAATATAGGCGTTCATGATGTTGATCAGCTTCCGCACGTCTATGCTCAGCTCGGTATCGCCGAGAATAGAGATGCCGCCGCCTGCGTCAGCCAACGCGCCCGAACGCAGCTTGCCGCCGAAGCCGCCGCCGTAGGTTCTGCCGTGGACATAGTTGATGTTAAAGACCGCAAACTGCTTTTCCAAATCACCTGTGACGTTTTCCGCATTCGGATCATAAAGCTCCTTCATGGTTTTTGTCCACTTGGGATGTTCGCTGTCATCTACTGTTGCGATAGTGGAATTATCGACCGTGCCGCTCTCCATATCAGCGGCAAAGCCGCCGGCGATATCCGCGTCTACAAAACCGCCGTCCACAAATGTCGTGGTACAGTTGGTATAAGTAGGAATCAAATACTCGACCGCGTTGAGCAGACTGCCCTCCACGGAAAGCAGGCTCTTGACGCCGTCCACGTCGGATACATCCGCCAGACCTCCGGTTGTTGAAACGCCGACAAAGCCGCCGCTGTAGCCCTGCGTGGAAGCCGCCTTGACCGACAACAGCTTGTCGGTATGACAGTTGCTAAGCTCTGTGCTGTTGCTCTGCGCAATAAAGCCGGAGGCTACATACTGATAGCCCTCGTTGGAATTTCCGCTGCCCATTGTCTCGACGGTAAAGCCGTCATCAACACCGGTCACGGAAGAATCCGTTATCTTTACATGAATACTCTGTCCGATTGACAACAGATTGTTGACATTCAGCAGATGGTTCAGACCGAGCAGGTTGATTGTCAAGCCGCCGGAACCAACTACATCACCGGGTCCGGCAGTTGCAATAAAGCCTGCCGCCTTATTGTTCGCCGCTTCTACTCTTTTCAGCTTTTGCAGCGTTACATCATCAATCGTGCCGCCATAGGCTCTGCCAAAGCCGCCGCCGGCATAATCGCCGTCAAAATCCTGCGCCGTGCCGGTCGCCTTGACCTCATAGCCGCTGTCCACGCCGGTAACACTGACCTTGCTGATGGTAAAGCTTTTGAAGCTGCCGGCACTGAGCGTACCGTCGAGAACGCCGGCAAGGTTTACGGTTTCAAGCTGTCCGGCAACACCGCCGGCAAAGTCGCCGCTTGCCGTGACGCTTTCAAGATTATTCAGCACGTTGGTACGCGCGGTTTTGTTTGTAATATGCTGATTCTCCTGCGACCAGAAGGTGAGCTGATTCATATAATCCGCCGAGGATTCTGTCAGATACACACCCTGTCCTCTGCCGAGGATACCGCCTACGTATTGACGGCCCGACACATTCACGGGACCGGCATCAATCTGACAGCCCATGATTGCGGACGGCACCAAGCCTACCAGAGAAAGCAGCTTTTGGTTCTGTCCTTCGTTGCCCGAGGAGAGCAAGCCGGTGCCAAGCTGTCTGACAACCGCCAGCAGGCTGTTGTCATTTTCGTTGGCGGCGTTCTTGCCGATACTGTTGAACCAGCCGAGCGTTGCCTCACCGACAAAGCCGCCGATGTGGTCGCCGCTGCCCGTTACGGTCAGCGTGTCGTATTCATCGCCTGTGATTTTGCAGTCAATGGCATAGCTTGCCGACAGCGCGCCGGTGAAGCCGCCGAGATACTCGCCGCCCGTTACCGCAACATCGGAGCCGGAAATCGAGCAGTTTCTCAACAGGCTTTGGGTTTCAAACTCACCGATGCCGTCGAGATTTTGGTTAATACGCGAGAAGATTTGGTTTTCTTCAACCACATCTACACCCAAATCGTTGAGCGTACCCTTGACCTCCGCATCACGCGCAACACCCGAGAAGCCGCCGCCGAGACTTGCCGCCTTGACGGTGTAATCACTGTTTTGAATCGTGCAGTTCTCGATTTGTGTTGCGATTTGCAAGCCGACAAAGCCGCCGTTATTATTTGTGTCATTCTGTCCGACATCACCCTGAAGACTGTCTACCGTACAATTCAGAATATGAGGCTCCAAATATCCGGTCGGAATCAAATTGCGCAGCGGCAAGGCGTTGTCGAGCAGAATGCTAATCAAATCGCCCAGACCCAATCCCGGAATCGCATTGAGCAGCAAGCTGAGTACATCCGTCAAGCCGCCCAACACCTGTGACAAACCGCTGTACTGGGTTACGCCGTCGGTGTAACCGACAAAGCCGCCGGTATTATCCTTGTGGTTTTCAACCGTCACATTTCCCGAAACCATACAGTCTTTGATTTCAACATCGCCGACAACACGTCCGGCAAAGGCACCGGTGGAATAGATGGTGGGATCCTTTGTTCGCGCGTTAAGCAAATCACTGAGCGTATCACTCAGGGAAAGCTTGACGCTGCCGAACGAAACGATTGTGAGCAGTCCATCCACCAAGCCGCCGACCAGCGAGCCCAGGCTGCTTGTCAGCGCACTGACAAGTGTCGTGGCTTCTGTGGCAGTGGTAGCGCTGTTATGTACCTCCACCTGATTCAGCTCAATATTATGCACCTTGACCGTGCCGGAGCTGACGCCGACCTTGGCTGTACTCACTTCATTGGTGACCGTCGCAAAAAATCCAACGCCGATGTAGTCGTCAGCCTTGATCGGTACATTTTGGTTGACATAGACATTGGAAATGACAGGGCGGTTCGCGCTCGCCGTCGCCGTAAGCGCGGTAGAATCGGTTATCGAACTGCCATTCCAAAGCTTTTCGCCGTTTGCGCTCTTTGCGCCGTACATCTCACCGCTGAACATCAACGGCGTCCACGGCTTTGACCGCCCTTCAAGGTCAATGTCGCGGAAGATGATATAGTTTGCCTTGGTGGTGTATTTTTCGCCGGTTTTCCAACTTGCTTCGGTTAAGCTGTCTTTGTTAAGAGTGGCGTGGGTCGCATCAGTGTAGGGTTCTCCCGTTTCCTGATTTACGCCGACATAATAACGACCCTCTTTTGTTCTGTCGTTAATCTGCTGGAAACCATAATCACGGTAAGTGTTCTGATTTTCAAGCAAATCAGCGTCACCGCCGTAAAGCTGAATAATTCTGCCATTATCCGTATCGAGCACATGCCCCTGAAAAGCTACATAATCGGTTTGATAAACTGCCGAAAAGACTTCTTTATCCGAACCGATAGCGCGAAGCTGCTCTTGGTTACCGATAAGAATATAGGTTTTGCCGCCTATTTTCTTGATAACCTGTCCGGCAAAGTCGCGTCCGTCCGCTGTTGCGCCAACGGATTCTTCCGCTTTTGCGCCCACCGGCTCAACAGCCGCTTTTTTGCTGACAACAGACACCGGCTTTTGGGTCATGTCCGAATCAAACTGCGGCGACACCACATAATTGTGCTCTGCGCTGTAGGTCAGAGGCACCTTGTTGGCAGCGTCGGCACAGACGGGCTGACCGGATCCAAAGGCTTTGGCGTCCGCGTCGCCGGTCAAAACCGGCTGCTGCGCCGCGTTTTCCATTGCCATCGTCGCCAGCTGATAAGGATTGTACAGAATAATGCTGTCGCTCGCTTTTTCATACAGCGGCGCCTTCTGTTGCTTTTCTCCTGTAATTTTTCCTTTGAAGCCGTCGGGAAGGCGCCATAATGTATGGCGCGGAAGATGGATTTCTCTTGCAATTCTGTAGGCGGCGTCCGGAGCATAAACTGCCGTCACGCCGTCGTCGTAGGTATAGCTCTTTCCGCTGCCAATCATGGACAACTGCGCATAGTTATAAATCTGAATGTTTCCGTCGGAATAGGCGGTTTGCTTGCCTTCGGACGCAGCAGACGCAGTTTTCGCTGATTGTCCGATGTCCGGCACAACATAATCGTCTGTATCCGGACTGACTGAAGCAATCTTTGCCGGCGCCGAAAAGGCATCGCGGATAGTATCCGCCAAAAGCGGAGTTATCGCGTTACAGCCTGTCAAAAAAACCAGCAGCAAAGAGAGCAATCCAACTGATTTCTTCATGTCACTTCCTCCTTATATTTTTGTTTTATATCAAAGAAATACAGAAATATTGCGATTGTAAAATCAGATTTTGCATATCCTAAATACAACATAATAATTTCTTAGTATCTCATCAATATGCAAAGAAAAATCGAATCGAGATCGACAACAAAACAAGGTGACCTTATCTCATTAGGAGATAAAGACGCAAAACGAATATGTAACGTCCGATTAAAAATATGAGCCCCATACAAAACTCAAAACATGTGGTAAAATGTGCTTGATAGGGGCTTAATAGGTAAATTGTTGGAGATACGAATATTCTAAATTTGAATTAATTTATTGCCGATTCCTGTTCGCAGAGTTTTACACTCTGCTAATAACCTATTTTGATTTGAGTATTACTAACTATTCTGCTAATTGACGGCGTGATCTGACGGCTCAAAAACCTTAGTCATCTTTTCCATATTGCTGCGTTTGAATTCCATAGATGAATGAACATATCTTTCCAATGTGATTTGAACCGACTGATGACCTAAGATTTCGCTCAGCGATTTTATATCGAAGTTCTCCTCAACACATCTTGTGGCAAATGTATGACGAAGGACGTGAAAATGCAAATTTTCAATACAACAAGCTTTTCCGTATTTCTTGACTTCCTTTTGCATAATTCTTGGTTCAACTACCGAATCTGCACATGATGTTAGCAAGTATGCTTCTCTGTTATCAGAAAGCATTTTTTTACATAGCAAAATCAACCAATCCGATAACGGAATAATTCTATTTGATTTGTCACTTTTGGGCGGAGTTACCACTATTTTTGTTTTTGGTTCGCTGCCATGATTTTTTATCCTTTGCATTGTTTTGCAGACATGTAAAGTCTTTTCTTCGAGGGAAATGTCTTTTGTTTGTAGCGCACATAGCTCACCTATTCGTATTCCTGTCATTAATGACAATAATGTACCAAATTTCTTCAAATCCATATTCTTTGTCAGATGATCAATCAAAAGTGTTTGTTCAGCGCGGGTCAATACTTCCGGTTCCTTTTTTTCAACCT
This sequence comes from uncultured Clostridia bacterium, assembly GCA_946407465.1. GTDB lineage: Bacteria > Bacillota > Clostridia > Oscillospirales > Acutalibacteraceae > Ruminococcoides. Next base: position 1,882 of record CAMJOD010000005.1, on the reverse strand, counting down.
TTGGAAATACGATTTCCAGGGTGTTTAGTGAGGGTATTTGCTTAGCAGCAAATTTGATAACAGATTTTAATATTACCAGAATATCAAAAACGGTTTTGCCGGATAATTGTTTTTCGTTGAGCAAGCCATTGCTAAATTCAAAAACCATATTTGTTGACAAAGACTCGGTTTCCGCATTTTGAAAAAATGGTAATATATGGTTGTTGATAACATACCAATACTTTGAATTTGTTGATTCCGTATTGCCTATTGATCTCACCCTTAGCCAATCTAAAATAAAATCCGAAAACATCTTTTTTGCATTGCCTCTTGAATACTGATTGTTTTGATATAGTTTTTTAGCGGAAAAAAGTTTTAGCCGGACTTCTTTATATGTTCGGGCATAACAATAACCGTATTTTATTTTCCCATTTTCATCCCTTCCTTTTTCAAATCTCGCTTCCCAACGGTTGTCCTTTCGTTTGTAAATATTTTCACCTCTTTTGGGCATTATAATTCACTCCATTTGACTGTTAATATGACGGCTGAAACCTGTCATTCAGTTTATATGTTATTACAATTCAACACTGTTTCAACTACCAACATATATTTTTTTGTAATAAACATAGAAAGACAAAGTGTTCAACAGTGATTTTTGTATAATATCTTGTATTTATTATTTGATTCTGGTATAATATTATAAATTATAGAGTGTAAAACTCTGCGTATTATAAACCATTGAAGCAACCGCAATCGTGGTTGCTTTCTTATATTGATTATCGGCGTTGTTCTGGCGTTTACCACGCTGTATCTTTGCAATTACGGTGCCGGGACAGCGAAAATATGCTCTTGCTGACAGCTCACGCTGCTGTTTTTTTAGATTACCGTGCGTAGCTTCGGAGTATCCGGTAATATTATATTGTCATTTCTTTCACGCAGTCTCCGTGCCGTGACAAAGATGACGCAATCGGCTTTTTTGCGGTATAGCAACTGTCCGCCGACACACAAAAATAACCCCTCCCGAATGAACTAAGCGTTCAAACGAGAGGGGTTTTCTCTTGCTTATTTTATTGTACAGAATCGTAAACAGCATCAAAACGGTATCAACCGGACTTTTGAAGTGTCAAAAAGTCAGAGTTTAAGCCATTTCTTTGACTTCTGTTATTATTCCCATTCAATCGTGCCCGAGGGCTTCGGCGTGAGGTCATAGAGTACGCGGTTGACGTTCTCTACTTCGGTGGTGATGCGGTTGGTGATATGCTGCAGCAGCTCGAAGGGAACGTTCTCGACGGTGGCGGTCATGGCGTCGGTGGTATTGACGGCGCGAATGATGACGGGATAGGCAAAGGTGCGCTTGCCGTCCTTGACGCCCACACTCTTGAAGTCGGGTACGGCGGTGAAATACTGCCAGACCTTGCCCTCCAAGCCGTTTTTGGCAAATTCTTCGCGGAGAATCGCGTCGCTTTCGCGCACTGCCTCCAGACGGTCGCGCGTGATGGCGCCCAGGCAGCGAACGCCCAAGCCGGGACCCGGGAACGGCTGACGGAATACCATATTATCGGGCAGTCCGAGCGCCTTGCCAACGACTCTTACCTCGTCCTTAAAGAGGAATTTTAACGGCTCCACCAGCTCAAACTGCAAATCCTCGGGCAGTCCGCCTACGTTGTGGTGCGCCTTTACGCCGTCGCTCTCGAGAATATCGGGATAGATGGTGCCCTGTGCGAGAAACTGAATGTCATCCTGCTTGCGTGCCTCTTCCTCGAAGACACGGATAAACTCGGCGCCGATAGTTTTTCTCTTTTTTTCCGGCTCGGCAACGCCTGCCAGCTTGTCGAGAAAACGGTCAACCGCGTCTACATAGATGAGATTGGCGTCCATCTGGTTGCGGAACACCTCAACAACC
>CAMJOD010000004.1 GCA_946407465.1 uncultured Clostridia bacterium | reverse complement strand
TGCAAAAAAACATCGTGAGCGAACCCACGATGTTTTTAATGGTTTGATTCAATTAGAACTCTCTTCTCTTTCTTGCGAGGAAGAATACGCCGATAGCTGCGAGCATAACGCCGCCGATGATGAAGTAAACGGTGTCGCCTTCACCGGAGGTAACGGTGGAAGTGCTGCTGCTGGAACCGGAAGTGGAGCTGCCGGAGCTGCTGCCGGAAGAAGAACCGGAGCTGCTGCCGGAAGAAGAGCCGGAGCTGCTGCTGGAAGAAGAGCTGTCGGAGCTCTTGAGGCTGGACTTGGATTCATCCCAGTCAAGTTTAGCGCCTGCTGCCTTTGCCTTGGCAACCTGCTCCTTAACCTGGTCAAAGCTCAGACCGAGAGTGGTAGCGGTGTCGTCAACGGTCTGCTGCTCACTCTTGCCGTTGTACTTGATAGCATTTTTGATGCTCTTTGCGTCGTCCGTGCTGATAAAGTTATAGAACATGCTGACTGCATCTTCGCCATCCCAGAAGGTATCACCGATAATGTTACCGATAGAGGTAATCTTCTTGGGGTTGCCGTATTTGCCGCTCTTCCATTTTACAAGAGTGCTCTTCTTGTTGGAGTCAACGTCGTTTTCAACCTGGGTGTTGGGGTCGCAGACAGCAGTGTCGCCTACGCTGTCGGCACCGAGAATGAGGTCGCAGGTCTGCATGCCCCAGTCAGCGGTGAAAATACAACCATAGTTGCTGCCGATGGAATAGCTGCTGACATCAAAGGACCAGAGGCCGTTGGTCTCTTCTTTCATGTTGCCCTTCTTGGAGCCCCAACCGATAATCTCGCCGTCAGCCTTGCTGTACAGATAGAAGGTGATGGTCTTGAAGTTTTTCCAACCGCTGGAATTAGCATCGAAATAAATCTTGCTGCCTTCGCCGGCTGAAGCAGAGCCTTCTTCTGCGCCAACAGCGGAATCGTCCGCAGCCGCAACAGCAGAATCGTCGGCAGCAGCTACCGCGGAATCGTCCGCAGCCGCAACAACCTCGTCAGTTTCTGCTGCGCTTGCCGCAACTACAGCAGTCGAGCCAATAAGCATAGCCGCAAGAGCAATGCCGGCAATTTTCTTGAACATTTTTTTACTCCTCCTAAATAGTTAGTTCATAGTCCGAGTACATTATATAGTACCTCAGTAAAATTATTATACAATAAATGCGACAAAACTTCAATACTTTTAAGAATTTTTTGTCTGTCGAATTTAACAAGATATTTTCAACGATTTTGTTGTAATTCGACAATGGTAAATAATGGAATTGGCTTGAACAGGCGCTGCCTGCGTTATATTTCCGAAACGAAAAATAACGACAATTTCATCAGCCGCCGCACGTCCGGACGGCACAAAATCAGTGCAGCATGTCCTTGGCAGCCTGAATCGCGAGCCGGATTGCCTCCTCCAGCTTGCTCTCGTCCTTGGCGCCTGCCATGGCAAGCGTGGGCTTTCCGCCGCCGTTGCCGCCTGCCGCCTGCGCCGCAATTTTGACAATCTTGCCTGCGTGCGCACCGTGCGCCACGGATTCCTTGCCGCAGTACGCCGCAATGTTGATTTTGCCGTCGTTGATGGTCGCCACAACACCGATGATGTTGGGATAATCCGCCACAGCCTCCTCGCACATCTCGCGCAGCACGTCGGGTGTGAGTCCCTTGGTGATACCCCGGATAATCTCGAAGCCGTTGTATTCCTCGGACTCCGCTCTCAGGCTGGTCATCTGGCTCGCGGCGACACGGCTGTTGAGCTTGTCAATCTCGCGCTGCTGCGCCTTAATCTGCTCGACCGCCTTGTGCACGCCCTCCACAATCGCCTTGGGGTTGGAGAGCTTGAGCGCTGCTGCGGCGGTGCCGATCAGCTCCTGCGCATAGTTGATGTATTCGAGAACGCCTCTGCCGGTGACGGCTTCGATTCTTCTCACGCCTGCCGCAACAGAGCCCTCCTGACGGATTTTGAATAGTCCGAGCTTGGCGGTGCTGTCCGTGTGGGTGCCGCCGCAAAATTCCACAGAGAAGTCGCCTGCGCTGACAACGCGGACGGTGTCGCCGTATTTTTCGCCGAACAGCGCCATCGCGCCGAGCTTTTTGGCTTCTTCAATCGGCATGACGCGCGTCTCAACCGGAATGGCTTCAAAGATTTTGTCGTTGACAAGCTTTTCGACATCGAGCAGCTCCTTGGCGGTCATGGCTTCAAAATGCGTAAAGTCAAAGCGCAGGGCGGTGTCGCTGACAAGCTGACCTGCCTGCTGCACATGATTGCCCAGCACCTCGCGGAGCGCTGCCTGCAACAGGTGCGCCGCGGTGTGGTTGCGCATAATGTCCTCTCTGCGCGCCTTGTCCACAGCCGCGCTGACACGCATGCCGACATGCACACCGCCCTCGTCGATGGTGCAGGCGTGCAGGAAGATGTTGCCGGAGACGTCCTTGGTGGTGTCGTCCACGTCCGCGGAGAAGCCCTCGGCTGTCAGGGTGCCGGTGTCGCCCACCTGTCCGCCGCTCTCGGCATAGAAGGGCGTTTTGTCGAGCACAAGCAGCACGCTTTCGCCCTCGCCTGCCGACTCTACGCGCTCGCCGTCCCTGACAAGGGCGACGATGGTGGCGTCCGCCGTCAAATCGGTGTAGCCGACAAACTCCGTTTTGGCGATGTCGGTCAGGTCGGTGTTGTCGCTGATCCACGCGTCGGCGCCTGCGTTCTTTCTGGCTGCGCGGGAGCGTTTTTTCTGCTCCACAAGCAGCTCGTGAAAGCGCTCAACGTCAACCTTGATGCCCTTTTCGCCGAGTATCTCGCGTGTGAGGTCAATCGGAAAGCCAAAGGTGTCGTTCAGCTTGAACGCGTCCTCGCCGCTGATAACCGTGACGTCCTCCTGCTCCATCAGGCTCTGCAGCATTTTGAAGCCCTGGTCAATCGTCTTGGCAAAGCTCTCCTCCTCGACGCGAATCACCTTGGTGATGAAGTCCTTCTTTTCGAGCAGCTCGGGATAAGCGGTGCGGTTCTCATTGATAACGGTTTCGCAGACCTTATACAGAAACGGCTCGTTGTAGCCGAGCAGTCTGCCGTGACGCGCAGCGCGGCGGAGCAAACGGCGCAGCACATAGCCCTTGCCCTCGTTGGAGGGCATGACGCCGTCGCCGATCATAAAGGTGGTGGAGCGAATGTGGTCGGTGATAACGCGCAGCGAGATGTCGCTCTTTTCGTCCGTGCCGTACTGCACGCCGGTGATGCGGCTGATGTGCTTCATAATGTTCTGCACGGTGTCCACAAGGAAGAGGTTATCGACCTCCTGCATGACGCAGGCAAGGCGCTCCAAGCCCATGCCGGTGTCGATGTTGGGGTGCTCCAAGGGCGTGTAGTTGCCCTTTCCGTCGCTCTCAAACTGGGTGAACACAAGGTTCCAGACCTCCACAAAACGGTCGCACTCGCAGCCCACATGGCAGTCCGGCTTGCCGCAGCCCTTTTCGGGCCCGCGGTCAAAGTAGATTTCGGAGCAGGGACCGCAGGGACCGGAGCCGTGCTCCCAGAAGTTGTCCTCCTTGCCGAGGCGCACCATATGCGACGGCTGAACGCCGACCTCCTTTGTCCAGATGTCGTAGGCTTCGTCGTCGTCCTGATAGATAGACACATAGAGCTTGTCCTCGGGCAGCTCCAAAACCTTTGTAAAGAACTCCCAAGCCCACGCGGTTGCCTCACGCTTGAAATAATCGCCGAAGGAAAAGTTGCCCAGCATTTCAAAAAAGGTGCCGTGACGCGCCGTGATGCCGACGCGCTCAATATCCGGCGTGCGGATACACTTTTGGCAGGTCGTCACACGCTTGCGCGGCGGCGTGACCTCTCCGGTAAAATACTTTTTCATGGGCGCCATTCCGCTGTTGATCAGCAAAAGGCTGTTGTCGTCCTTGGGTATCAGCGAAAAGCTGGGAAGCCGCAGACATCCCTTCGACTCAAAAAACGAGAGGAATTTTTCGCGTAACTCGTTCATTCCTGTCCACTGCATGGTTGATTACTCCTTTTAAACTATATTAATCTCTTTTTTTGCGTATCACGGAGCCGGCAGGAACCGCCCTGTCGGCAAGCATGGTCAGCCGCTCGGTCGGGTGCGGTGCGCTGTCCACACTCTCGCCTGCCTCGTTTGTCAGGCTGATGCAGGTGATTTCAAAGGGTATACCGCTCGGCGGCAAAACGTCCAGCGTGTCGCCTACCCAGAATTTGTTGCGCTGCGAGATGACGGAGGTGTAGCCGTCCACCGAGCGCTCGCAGACCGCCACATTGTCGTAGCGGCGGATGTAGCCGCCGTTGCCCGTGACCTGTCCCGGCTCGGTGCCGAAATAAAATCCGGTGTTGTATTCGCGGTGACTGATTTTTTCAAGCTCCTCCCGAATCCACGGGTGCAGCTCAAAGGGGTCGCCGTCCTCCATATACTGGTCAACCGCCTTGCGGTAGGCGTTGGTGGTGACGGCTGTGTAGTAGGGAGATTTGGCTCTGCCCTCAATTTTGAAGCTTGAAACGCCTGCCTTAATCAGCTCCGGAATGTGCTCAATCATGCACAAATCGCGTGAGTTGTAGAGAAAGGTGCCGCTGCCGTTCTCCTCAACGGGAAAATACTGACCGTCGCGCGTTTCTTCAAACAGATGATATTTCCAGCGGCAGGGCTGTGCGCAGTCGCCGTGGTTGGCGTCCCTGCCCGTCATATAGCTCGAAATCAGGCAGCGTCCCGAAAACGACACGCACATGGCGCCGTGCACAAAGCACTCGATTTCAAGCTCCCTTGGGGTTTTGGCGCGCAGCTCGGCGATTTCGTCCAGCGGAATTTCGCGCGCCATCACCACACGCGACGCGCCCATATTGTAGAGCACGCCCGCGGCGGCATAGTTGGTGACGCCTGCCTGTGTGGAGATGTGCCGCGCCACCTTGGGCGCATAGCGCTTTGCCGCCTCAAACACGCCCAAATCGGCGATAATCAGCGCGTCCACGCCGCTGTCCTGCGCCATCATCAAAAACGCGGGAAGCGCCTTTAGCTCGCTGTTGTGCGGCAAAATATTGCAGGTCAAATGTATTTTTTTGCCCTTGGCATGTGCCATGGCGCACGCCTTTTTGAGCTCGTCCGCGTCAAAATTGCGCGGTGAGGAGCGCATGCCAAAGGACTTTCCTGCCAAAAACACCGCGTCCGCGCCAAAGCTCAGCGCTGCTTTGAGACAATCCATGTCTCCGGCAGGGGCTAATATTTCAGGTTTGGTCAACATTATTTGATACTCTCCAGATTTGCCTCGTGCTGCTCGATGGTCGAAGCGTAGTATGCCTGTCCGTCCTTGTCGTGACAGAAGAACAAATACTCGCTGGTCGCCGGCTGCAGCGCCGCCTTGATGGCGTCGTTGCCGGGGTTGCAAATCGGTCCCGGCGGCAGTCCCTTTAACGAATAGGTATCATAGCGGCTCTTGTAGTTTTTGCCGGCGCTTTCGGGCAGTGCCTCGGCGCTGCGGTAGGGATAATATTTGGTAGAGTCAAGTCCCAGATAGGCAACGCCCAGCTCCTCGCCGTTTGCCAGACGGTTGTAGATGATGGAGGCGACATAATACATGTCCTCCTTGTTGGCAGCCTCCGCCTGCACAATGGACGCCACATTCAAAATCTGGTCGAGCGTGTAGGTGGTGCCGGTCTTTTCGAGCATTTTGTGTACGGAATAGAGCTTTTCGTAGCCGTCAAACGCCTGCTTGGTGTACAGACGTCTTTCAAAGTTGTTGAGGAATTTGTAGCAAATGCTGATGGGGCTGTCGTTGTGATAAAACTCGTATTTGTCGGGATAGAGGTAGCCCTCCAGCTTGTAGTAGCGGTCGCCGCCGTTTTTGATTGCCTTGAGGAAGTCAAAGTCGTTGTCGAACTTGTCCGACGCGCAGTAGTCGAGGAAGGTCTGCTTGTCCTTCTCGCTGAGCGCGCCGCCGCTGACGAGCGTATTGGCAATCTCCACAACGCTCATACCCTCGATAATCGTCACCTCCACCGTGTCGGTACGGCTGGCGGTGCCCTCGAGGTTGGTCAGAATCGCCTGATAGTCCATGTTTTTGCGCAGCTGATAGGTGCCCTCGGCAAAATCATGGTCGGACTTGGTGAGCCGGGCGAACATCTTAAAATAGCCGCCCTCCTTGATAACGCCGTTTTTGATCAGAATATCCGTCACCTCATCCAGCGTCGGCTCGGCTGGTATCTTGACCGAAACCTCCGTATCGTCGGCGCGGTTGATGGCGAGCAGGTCGTTCATGCCCGTCACCAGATAGGTCGCAATCATGGTGCCCACCAGCACCACCGAGGCAATCCACATCAGGCGGAACATGCGGCGGTTGTGGCGGTTGCGTCTCTTTTTTTCGCGCTTTTGCTGACGGATGCGCTTTTTCTCGTTCTTCATGGATTCGCGCTCAATCTGCTTTTTGACGTCCTGACCGCTGTAGGAGTTGATTTCCTCCGGCTCCTTGTGCTCGGCGTCGGCGCCCTCAACGATGTTCAGGTGAAAATTCTCCGCCTTTTGGCGGCGCTTTTCGTCAAAGCTGAGCGGACTCTTGTCGTTTCTTTCCATACATACACCTCTAATCAGTTTCGGTTGATAAATTTTTCGGTTACCAAAATGTCCGTGTGCCTGTCAAACGCGCCGCGCGGCAGCTGCTTTTCGGTATATTTTGTGTAACAGATGCCGGCGGTCACGCCGCCGAATTCATCGAGAAACCGGTCGTAATAACCCTTGCCAAACCCGACGCGGTATCCTTCCAAATCAAAACACAAGCCCGGCACAATGCAAAAGCCGGACGACAAATCCGTGACCCTTTCGCAGGTCTGCGGATCGGGCTCCTCCAGTCCGAAGGTGCCGCGGGACAAATCATCAAAGGAATGAATATAATAAAACGCCATTTTTCCGGCTTTGTCGGCGCAGCGCGGCACCGCCACACGCTTGCCGCGACGGAACGCGTCGGCAATAATCTGCCGTGTGTCGCACTCAATCGGCGAGGATACAAAAATAAACAGCGTTTCGCATGCCTTGTATTCCTCCATGCCGAGCACCCTCTCGGTCAGCGCCTTGTCCAGACGCGCCTTGACCTCCGGCGGACAGGACTCGCGCAGCTTTTTGCAGCGGGCGCGCAGTCTGCGCTTTTCTTCCTTTACATTCATCAAAAACATTGCATATCACTTAACACCTTGTCGGCGGTCACCTTGGAAACAGCGGCGCTGACAATGGCATGACCAAAGCTCAGCGAGCAGCCTGCGCCCTTGGCGGTAATGACGTTTCCGTCCGTGACCACATGCTCGCCGGTGCAGACGGCGCCGGTCAGCTCCGGCTCAAAGCCCGGAAAGCAGGTGGCTCTCTTGCCGTTGAGCACACCCAAGCTGCCCAGCACGGAGGGAGCCGCACAGATTGCCGCAACCAGCTTGCCGTTGTCAAAGCAGGCGCGCACGCAGTCGGTGACCTCTTTGCACGCCCGAAGGTTGCGCGTGCCCGGCATGCCGCCCGGGAGAACCACGCCGTCGAGATTATCATATGAAAGCGCGTTCAATTCCATGTCAGCCCTGACGGTCACGCCGTTGGAGGTCTGCACCTCGGGTCCGGTCACGCCGACCGTCTTGACGTCCAGTCCGGCTCTGCGCATGACGTCGAGCGGCGCCATTGCCTCGGTTACTTCAAATCCGTTTGCCAAAAAGATGTAATACATATCGTTTTCCTTTCTAACTGAGTGTCAGACCGATATACACGCCGCGCTGTTGGGGCAAGTCCGGCCGCAGCGGCTTGAGCATGCCGCATACAGCAGGCTCACAGCCCTGCAAATCGGGATTGCCGGCGCTGCCTGTCAGCGAAAAAAGGCGCACGCCGCGGCGGTAAAGCAGGTCCTTGAGTTCTTCCAAATGCTGATAAAGTGCGTAGAACACCGCGGCGCGGCCGCCGTCCTGCTCATACAGCGCAAGCAGCCGCTCGTTTTGCAGCACCTGCACGCCGTAGCAGGCATAGTATTCCGACGCGAATTGTATATATTTATTATTCCACAAAAGAAATTTATCGCCGCCGCAGCGTCTTTGCAGCTCCTCCCAGCCGACAGCCGAAGCGAATTGCCTGTCGGCGGGCTCCGCAGCAAGCTCTCTGCTGCATGCCGCCGCGCTTTTTTGATAGCCGAGCGCCGCATAAAAGCGGTACAAGCCGTCGTCGGCAGGCAGCAGCGCCGAATAGCAGTCGCCGCGCCGCGCCGCATCCTGCAAAGCAAAATCAATCAGCGCCGTCATCACGCCCCGTCGCCGGTGGGCAGGGTCGGTCGCCGCGCCGCAGAGATAGTGCGCCGGCATGCCGCCGAGCTGACAGTCTATCAGATAGACCGCGGCGATTGCGGTGCCGCCGTCCTCCGCGAGATAGGCGTGTGTAATTGATAAATTTCTTTCAAAGAATAATTTTACGGCTTCTTCCTTTTCTTCAAAGCAACGCAGCCAGAGCGCCGCAAGGCGCGGCAGGTCGCTTTCTCTTATCGCCCGACACCTCACAGCGGTTTGGCGCAAAAGCGGTCGTAGATGATTGCCGGATGATAGGAGAGCTTTGACTTGCGCAGTCCCTCCATGCCGAGGTCCTCTTCGCGGTTGATGTAGGGGTAGCGGGTGAGCGTTTTGGCAAATTCATGGTTAATCACCGCATAAACGCCGTCGTAGGCGCGCAGCCCCTTTTCGAACATCACGTCAAAGCAGGCGTCGGAGATGGCGCAGCCCATTGTCATGGCAACCGGCTTGCGGTCGATATACAGAATGCCGCCGTGCATGCCCAGCTCGTCAAAGCAGCGGCACGCTTCGCGGAACACCTCCACCTCGCCGTAGGTCTGCGGATCATAGCCGTTTTCCGTACACCAGTCCGTCATCACCTGCATGGCGTCGTCGAGATTGCGCGCGCAGAGGGTTTCAAAGCGGACGTCGTCGCCGTAGGTACGGTAAAACTTGGAAATATGGTTGCGCTTGGCGTGGTATTTTTTGCCGGCAAGCGTCGCCAAATCTTGGGAATTGTAGATATAATCCTGATTGGCCGGCTCGCGGTCAAAGGCAAAGCGGTTCGGGAACAGCGCCTCGAGCAAATCGCGCTCGCGTCCGGTCATATAGGCAAAAAAGACCTGCTGGCCGCGCTCCTCCGCGTCGGCAAAAACCGCCTCCACCGCCTCGGCAACATGTGCGCCGGACGGCATGCAATATCCCCAAACTCGGCGCTCGTCGCGAAAATACGCCTTTATCAGCGTGTCGCGGTAAACGGCAACGCGAAGCTTATACTCTTTATTCCACAGGTAGCCGTTGATAAAATTGACCTCGCAGCCGAGGGCGCCGGTGTAGTCGTAATAGCTTTTGTATTCATTGATTCGTTCTTTTTCAATCGGTTTGAAATCTAACATAAAATTCCTTGCATCACTTCTTCAATATCCTCGGAGATTTCCTCAATCGGTCGAATCGCGCCGTCACGGCAGCAGTTGATGATGTGCCAGCCGCATTGCTCGGCGGCATAAAGGGCGCTTCTGCGGCAGGAGAGCAAAAATTCCAGATTGCTCTCATGCAAATCCTTTTTGCTGTTGTCGCCGCCGTAGCGCTGTTCCATCAGCTTTTGGGAAACATCCGGCTCCACATCGAGATAAATCACCAGCTCCGGACGCGGCAAGCCGAGCTTGTCGTATTCAAAATCAGCCTGCCAGCGGATAAAGGCGTCGCGCTCGCTGTCGCTGACCTTTGCCATTTGATAAATGATGTTGGAGGTGCAGTAGCGGTCGCTGAGCAGCAGTGTGCCTGCGCGATAGTCGCGCTGCCAATCCTTCAAAAAGCTCGCCGCACGGTCTACCGCATAAAAAGCCGACGCCGCGTAGGCGTTGACGTCCTCGGGCTTGCTGCCGAACTCGCCGTTGAGATACATCTGCACCAAAGCCGAGCCGCGGCTCTCGTAATCGGGAAAGGACAGCTGACGGACGCGGCGTCCCTGTGCCCTCAGCTTTTCGGCAAGAAGCTTTGTCTGGGTCGCCTTGCCGGAGCCGTCCAGCCCCTCTATTACAATAATCTTTGATTTTTCGCTCATTGCTTCACCGCCAAAATCCTTATGCCCTGCGCACACCGTATTTTTCTCTCATTTCTTTTTGTCTGCCGCAGCTCATTCTGCCCTCGGGACAGGGACCGAACAGACAGGACGGTCCGCAGTTTTGGAACAGGTGCGGCGCCACCTCGCGGCACTGCAGCAGCATTTGCTCGGCAACCTCGCGGATTTCCCACTGGGCGCGGTTGCAGCAGCGGTGCGCAAAGAAGTTTTGCAGGCTGCGCGCGTTGAAGGTGCAGACAATCTTGGTGGCGGAGGCGTTTGGCAAAACAAAACGCGCGTCCTCGTTCGCCTTTTTGATAAAGGCGGCACATTCGGTTTTGTGCGCCGTTTTGAAGCGGTCGATAATCTCCGCGTCGGTTCCCTCCTGCGGCTCGCCGAGATATTCGGCGATATAACCTGCCGCAAGCGCGTCGCGAATCACGCTGTACGCCTTTGCCTGCTCGTCCAGCACGCGGTTATATGCTTCGAGCGCCTTGGGATTTTCCCGAATCGCCGGCGGCGTCACAAAATCAAACTTCGTGCCGTCCACATAGCGCTGGGACTGCTGGCTGTAGGAAGCAATTCTGTGCCGCACCAGCTGATGGGAGCAGGCGCGTGAGATGCCCTCGATGCCAAAGGTAAAGCTCGCGTGCTCCGTCGGACTGGCGTGACCGAGACCTGCCAGCATGTCGATAAAGGCGGCGGTTTTTTCTTCCGTCAAGCCCTCGCGGATGTCCTCGATGCCGGACGGCGAATAGCAAAGCTTTGCCGCCATCGCCACCACCTGTTCCGGATTCGGCGTGTGCGTCAGCAAGGTTACTTTTACAGCCAATTTTATCCCCCACTTCTCCAGATTACATAATTATTTGTATTATACCATCTTCCTTTCTATTTTTCAAGCATTATCGACCAGATTCCGTGTGAACAGACGGTGAAATTTGCGGAAATTCGACCGGCTTTTACCATTTAAAAAGGAGACAGCCGTGTGGACTGTCTCCTGAACTTAAAAATATTAATCGGAATACTGATTAAACCGCGACAAAAACGCCTGTGTGCGCGGACTCTGCGGATTTTCAATCACCTGCTGCGGTGTTCCCTCTTCTTCAATCACACCGTCCGCCATAAAAATGATTTTATCGGCGACGTCGCGCGCAAAGCTGATTTCATGCGTCACGACAATCATCGTGCTCTCGGAGCTTTTCAGGCTCTTGATAACGTTGAGCACCTCGCCCGTCAGCTCCGGGTCGAGCGCCGAGGTCGGCTCGTCAAAGCAGAGAATGTCCGGCTTGAGCGCCAGCGCACGGGCAATTGCCACGCGCTGCTGCTGTCCGCCGCTCAGATTGCAGGGGTATTCGTCCCGCTTTTCGCTGAGCCCGACATTTTCGAGCAGCTGCTCCGCGTAGGTCTTGATGGACTCAACCGCTTCCTTGTAGCTCTTGGCGCCCAAAAACTCACCGTTTTGCTCTATTTTTTCTTTGGCAAGCAGCTTGGGAGCCAAAATCAGGTTCTCAAACACGGTATACTGCGGAAACAGGTTGAACTGCTGAAACACCATGCCGAAATGCAGGCGGTTTTTGCGGATTTCCGCGTCCTTTTTTTTGGAGGAATCCGCGTCGTCAAACAGCACGCTGCCGTTGACGGAGATGACGCCCTTTTGCGGCGTTTCCAAAAAATTGATGCAGCGCAGCAGCGTCGTCTTGCCGGAGCCGGAGGAGCCGATAATCGCCAGCACCTCGCCCTTTTCGAGCGTGAAGCTGATGTCCTTGAGAACGAGCGTTTTGCCAAAGCTTTTTTTGATATTCTTTACTTCCAAAAATGCCATGCCGAATCCTCCTTAACCCTTGTAATAATCGAGCTTTCTTTCGATAAAACGGAAAAGAAGCGTCAGCACGCCGCAGAACAGCAGGAAAAAGGCGCCGGTGTAGAAAATCGGCCAGATTAAGCCCTGCTTGGTGAACTGCTCCGCGTTCTTGAGAATTTCGCCGACGGCAATCACACGCGCCAGCGAGGTGTCCTTGACGAGCGTGATGATTTCGTTGCTCATCGGAGGGATAATGCGCTTGACGACCTGCAGCAGCACGACCTTAAAGAAAATCTGCGACTTTGTCATGCCCAGCACATAGCCGGCTTCGTATTGTCCCCTGGGAATCGCCTCGATACCGCCGCGGTAAATCTCGGAAAAATATGCCGCGTAGTTGATGATAAACGCGATCATCGCCGCCGTCATGCGGTCGCTGAACTTGAACGAGCCGTCGGACAGCAGCGGCGGTATGTAGTAGACGACAAACAATTGCAGCATCAGAGGTGTGCCGCGGATAATCCATACAAATACTCTGCAAACAGCCTTCAGCGGCTTGAAGCGCGACATCGAGCCGAGCGAAATCAGCAAGCCCAGCGGCAGCGCAAACAACAGGGTGACACCGAAGAGCAGACAGTTTTCGCCAAAGCCTGCCAGCAGCTGTTGGGTAACACTCCAGTACTGATCCATTGATTATTTCACAATCAAAAGGTCGGCAAGGTTGTACTTGTCGGCAATTTCCTTGAGCTTGCCGCTGTCGCTGACAGCCTTGATTGCCGCGTTGAGCTTTTCAAGTGTGGCGGCGCTGTTCTTTCTGAGGGCGATGCCGTACTGCTCGGGAGAGAAGGTCTTTTCCTCTACAACCGCGAGGTTGGCAAAATCGGAATCCTCTCTCAGAGTACCCTTGGACATAACATAGTCGATGATGGCGATGTCAGCCGTGCCTGCCTTTACTTCGAGAAGCGCGGTAGACTGAGACTGAACGGACTGATAGTCCGCGCCCTTGAAGAACGCGTCTTCCTTGGCGACATCCTCACCGGCGGAGTCAGCCTCCGCAACAACCGATGCGCCGTCTACGCTCTGCGCAAACTGGGCGACCTTGTCCTTGCTGCACACCATGACCTGCTTGTTTTCCATGTAAGGAATGGAGATGTCCATATTCTCCTGACGCTCGGGCGTGATGGTGAGACCGTTCCAGATGCAGTCGATGGACTTTGTTTTCAGCTCGATTTCCTTGGAATCCCAGTCAATCTCCTGGAACTTGGGCTCGAGCTTCAGCTCCTCGCAAACCGCTTTGGCAAAATCGGTCTCAAAGCCGGTCAGCTCGTTGTTTTCGTCCATATAGTTCATCGGCTCAAAATAGGTGATGCCGATAACAAGGTTGCCCTTGTTTTCCAGATAAGTCCAGTCCTCACCGGCGCTGTCCGCAGTGGCAGCCGCTTCGGTGGCGGCAGCCTTAGTGGCAGCCTCCGTGGCAGATTCCTTTTTCTCTCCCGAGCCGCCGCAGCCGGCAAGCGCGGTGGCAGTCATCATGCCTGCCATCATTAACGCAATGATTTTTTTCATAATTTTGACCTCCGTTTTTCAATACATTTGTATTGTAGTGTGCGTCTTTTTGCGCACGCGAACAGAGTTATTATACATTATCAATTTACTAAAGTAAAGTGTTTTTTGAAAAAAAGCGGAAAAACTTCCTTTTTTTCTGCGCAATTCAATGCATACACATCAAAAAAGCAAAACAGGCACACCCGAAGGCATGCCTGTCAACAGTCATAAGCTTATTTTAAATAGGCGGTGGTGGTGCTGCCGACCGCGCCGTCAATGCCGGTGAAGCCGCTCGCGCAGCAGACATAAACGCGCATGTTGGCTTTGCCGATGCTCGGAACCGTGAGGGTGCCGTTGGTGACAGTCTGTCTGTCGCCGGTGACCGCGTCGATATACAGACCGTTGGGGATCTGCTTGAAGGTCGCGCCGCCGGAGATGGTGACACAGGCAAGGCTGTCGGTCGTGTTGTCAGTGAAACGGCGGATGTACGCCATGTCGCCGCTGACATAGGCGGAATTGGCGGTGTACTGACCCTTTTGCAGCGCGGGAACCGCACGGCGCATCTTGTTGAGCTTCATCAAATGCTGTGAAAGCGTGGAGTCAAGGGTGTCCTTGACGGTGCCGGTCGCGGTGTATTCGCCGAAATCGGTCGCGGTCACCTCGCCCTCCAGATGGTCGCCGTAGTAGGCTCTGCCGGATTCGGCGAGGGAGATAAGCGTACCCTTGTCGATAAGGGCGCCCTTTTGGAACTCGATTTCGGAGCCGTAGTAGACGCAGGGAATACCGCGGAAGGTGAACATCAAGTCAAGGTTCTCCGCCCAGGTGGCGGTGCCGCCGGTGAAGCGGGTCGTCTCCTGCGGCTGCTCCGGCGCATAGTCGTGTGAATCAACATACATAACGTTATAGGTCGCGTCGTTGTAGTATTTGTCCACGCCCTTGGCAAAATTGAAAGCGTCGGAAGCGCTGCCGAACTTGCGGTGCATCTGGAAGTCAATTGCCTCCATGCCGGACGCCATCGAACGGTCAACCGCATGATAGCTGACGCCATTGAGCAGCGCGTTCTGCGAGGACGGCTCCAGCTTGTTATGATCCTTTTCGTAGTTATCCTCTTCGAGATAATGCTGCAAAACAAGGTTCATGTTCTCGTTGATATCTTCTCTGGTAGTGCCCCAGTGCCACTGCTCCGCCCACTTGGCGTTGGGCTCCTTCCATGTGTAATAGGGCGTGCTCTCCTCGGCATGTCCGCGATACCAAACCTGAGAATAACGCGTGCAGATTTCGCCGAACATCAAAAAGTTCGTCTTGCCTGCCTCTTTGGCGGCATCATAAATCTGCTCATTGAACATCAGGTTCAGCGACAGACGCGGAATGTGGCGCACCGTGTCCACACGGAAGCCGTCAACGCCGCGGCGAATGTATTCGCCGTAGGTCTCGGTGATATACGCGGCAACAGCAGGATTCTCGGTGTTGAGGTCAACGCAGTCGCCGGCAATCTGGGAAAATTTGGTCGTCCAGTCGTCGTAGTTGGGGCTCTGAAAATAACCGCTGTGATAGTAGTTGTTAGGATTGTAGATATCGCTCTGCGACACCTTGTTCATAGCAAAATCCGACTCATCCGGCAGCGAACCTGTGCTGTTGCCGTCGGTGCCGGGATAGGTGGTATTCTTCATCAGGTTCAGACGCTGGTCATACTGCCTGCCTGCCGGCTGCGCCCAGTACTCCGCCGCGGATTTAAGACCGTAGGTGTCGAGCAAATAGTCGGTGGGGATCATGCACTCCTCCAGATTGCCCAGATCCTTGGTGGTGTCCTTGGTGAACAGCGGACAAAAATGGCTCTCGCCAAAGTTGCCGGTGTGCTGGAACACAACGTCCTGATAGATCTTCATGCCCTTTTGATGCACGGCGAGAATCAGGTCGTCAAAGTCAAAGTCGTCGCTCTCGTAGCGGACGTCCACCGTGGAGAAGTCCATCGCGTGATAGCCGTGGTAGTCATAGCCGGAGGCGTTGGTGACAACCGGCGTCACCCAGATGGCGTTGAAGCCGAGCGCCTTGATGTAGTCGAGCTTTTCGGCAAGACCCTTAAAGTCGCCGCGCCACGCCGGGTCGCTGTCGGGATTGTTGGCAACATGGTCGTCCCAGCAGTGGACGTTGTTGCCGGAGTCGCCGTCATAAAAACGGGTCGTCATGACAAAATAGAGCGTGTCCTCACGCGGATCAAGGCTCTCGGTGGGGTCGATTTTGGTCGGGTCATATTTTGTCCATTTTCCGTTGAGAAAATACCAGTCCGCAGAGGCAGAGGTGATTTTGGTCTCTCTGGAATACTGCTTGCCGTCCGCGTCGGTAATCAAAGCATTGACCTTGGTGACGTTCTCGACCGTATAGGTAAACCACTCGCCGGTCAGGTTCATTTTTTCACCGGGATAGGTTTTGGACATGGCGCTGTTGGTGGGAAGCGAGTTCCACAAATAAACATATGGCTGTGCCAGCCCGTCCTGCATGACGTGAAGTGTGATGGTGACAGGCTCGTCCGCCGCCACACTGTCATCCTTAGAAATACCTACTGCCGACGCCGTAACGACGCCGACAGTAATCATCATCATCAGAGCAAGAACGAGGGCTAACGCTTTCTTCATTCCTGACATCTTTTCCTCCGGTTTTAAGCCTTATCGGCGACAATGCGCTGCAAGGCGGTTATATCTCTTGCGTTCATAACGCCGTCCTTGTTGACGTCACCCAGCTCAAGGGTTACGGTGTAGCCGTTCTTTTGAACAAGTGCCAGCGAGAGATAGGTAGCGTCCTTGATGTCAATCACGCCGTCCTTGTTGACGTCGCCAACCTTATAGCCGGGCTGCGGCACGGTCGGATCGGTCGGTTCGGTCGGAATCTCGGAGCCGGTCGCCTTGATGGTATAGCTCTTGCTTGCCTCGCTGTTGTCGGAAGCCTGCACGGTAACCTTTACCTTGTAGTCACCTTCTCTGTTGAAGTTGTAGGTATAGGACGCGTTGAGGGTGTAGTAAGCGGTGTTTTTGTTGCCGCTGGGATCCTCGATTTCATACTTATAGAAAAGGAGGTTGGTGCCGGTCTTGCCGCCGCCTGCGGTGACATTGATGGTGGAAGAGCCGGTCTTGACATAGCCGTTATCGGAGGGAGTCACCTTTTTGATAATCGGGCTGGTCACGTTTGTGTCGGCGCTGACAATCAGGGTGATGGAACGGCGGTTGTTGTTGCCTGCGGTATCCTTAAAGTCAAAGGTGACGGTATAGGTGCCTGCCGCGGTGGGCGTCCAGGTGGTCTTGCCGCTTGTTGACCAGTCGCGGATGGTGTTTTCGTTGATGTCAAACTTGTAGCTCACGGTGCCTTCGGAGCTGACCGCGTTGGCTGCCAGCGCGATTTCCATGCCGACATAGAGGTCGGATTCGGGGTCTGCGCTGACGCTCTTGACCTGCAGAGGGCTTGCGTCATAAACCGACCAGGAGTTGGTCTGGTTGTCAAACATATAGCCGTTGCGTGCGGAGAGGTTGGCTGTCTGGCTGGCGCCGTTGTTGCTGAAAATGACGTTGGCGTAGGTGGTGGCGGTGCTGAGCATCCACACGTCCTCGCCGATGGGGGTCATGATAGCGCCCGGCCAGGCGTGGTTCTCATTGCCGGCGCCGCCGGAGCCGTTCCACATGTAGCAGGCGGGAGTGGTCCACTTGGCGCTGTTCTTCAGGTAGATGACAAATTCACCCGAGGGGTTTGTGGGCGTAGTGGGCGTAGTGGGAACGGTCGTGTCGCCGCCGCTGTAAACAGACCAAGAGGGACTTGAAACACCGTTGCTCAAATCGCAGATATAGCCGTTGTAATTGGAATAATCCAAATCATTGGTCTGGTTGGTGCCGACGCCGCTGTTGCCGTTGTTGAAAATGATTTTGTTGTAATTGCCTGTGATGGAATAGGCATACACGCCGCTCTCAGAGGTGGCGGTCATCTTGGGACCGGGCCAATTTCCGTTGTTGCCGCTGCCGTCAGTCCACATGTAGCAGTGCACCTCGCTCCAGCCGCTGGGAACCCTGACGTAAACGGTGTCGCCGCTTGCCGCGCTGACAGTGAGAGACAGAGCGAAAAACGAGCAGAGCACCAGTGCCAAACACAGGAATACGCTGATGATTTTGTGCTTGTTCTTGATCATAATGACGTTCCTCCATAATCATTATTGGGAAGTATCGCAATACTTCTCCATCTTTACTCTTATATCATACAATATATTGTGCTTTCTTAATTTCTTTTTTGGAATAAACAGGAGTTTTTGCCTGCCAAAAATCCGCGGTTATTTTTGTGCAAAATATCCCAAGGCAGCGCACCACTGCTCTATAGACCGTAACCGCCGTCGTCGCCGAGCGCATATTTGCGCACGGTTTCGACAAACAGGCTGCCAACGGGATTGGAGAGCGCCTTTGACCACGCCATCACATAGGCAATGCCGGTGTCGGCGTCGTCAATCGGCAGCATCACCGTTTTGCCGGGCGCCGCCATTTCGGCGAGCGACTGCGGCACAACGGCGGCTCCCATATGCGAGAGCACCGCCATATAGACCTCAATCAAATCGTCGTAGGTGCTGTCAATCACCGGCGTGAGGTGAAAGGTGCGCATCATGTCCATGATTTCCATATAGAGAATCGGCGCGGACGATTCGGACAGCAGCACCAGCCGTTTGGCGGCAAGCTCGCTGAGGCTGATGCTTTTGCGGTTCCTAAATTCACCCTCGGCGGAGGTGACGACCACCAGGCTCTCGGTGTGCGTGACGACGGTTTCGATGCCGGAGCTCTCGGGCACCATGTCGCGCGGCATGAAGCAAAAGTCATATTCTCCTCCGGTGATGGCGGCGCTGCGGTCGGTGGCGCCGAGCTTTTTGAGCTCCACCGAAATGCCGCTGTATTTTGCCGAAAAGTCCGCTATGCAGCGCGAGGGAAACACCGGCGAGGTCATGTCGCAGGCGACGGAGAGCTTGCCCGTGCCGCCGTTTTGCAGCTTGTCAATGACCTTTTTTGCCTTGC
The DNA here is from genome assembly GCA_946407465.1 of uncultured Clostridia bacterium. GTDB lineage: Bacteria > Bacillota > Clostridia > Oscillospirales > Acutalibacteraceae > Ruminococcoides. The sequence goes on along the minus strand of CAMJOD010000004.1, from coordinate 19,684 downwards.
CGAGCGTGGCAATCATCTCCAGCGCATAGGGCAAAAGCGTTTTTCCCTCGTTGGTAAGCAGCACGTCGCGGTGCGAGCGCGTGAACAGCTGCACGCCAAATTCCTTTTCCAAATCACCGATATAGCGGCTGACCGTGGACTGCGATACAAAATTGCGCCTGGCAGCCTCCGAAAAGTTCAGCGTCTGTGCCACCGATATAAAGCAGTTGAGCTGTTGTATATCCATTTGACTTCCTCCTGTCGCGTCATTATGCAGAAAATGAATTAAACTATTCATAATTCGTTGAAATTGCATTATCCGTCCGGTTGAAAAAACGGAAGAATCTGGTATAATCTAAATATAGCATAACTATATGCAGATTGTAAATAGCTATTTTTGACTGGAGTAATGCTAAAATGAAAAAAATTGTCATCACCGGAATGGGCGCCGTGACCCCTGTGGGCATTGGCGTCGAAGAATATTGGAAGAACATTGTCGCGGGAAAGTCCGGCATTGACACCATCAAGAGCTTTGACCCCTCGGAGCTGGCGGTGCGCTTTGCAGGCGAAATCAAAAACTTTGTGCCGACCGATTATCTGCCGAAGGATTTGGTGCGCAAGACCGATCCCTTTATGCAGTACGCCTATATTGCCGCCGAGGAAGCCCTCAGGCAGAGCGGTGTGACAATTGAACCCGAGCGCACCGGCATTGTGATGGGCACCGCCATGTCCGGCGTGGCGACAACCGCCTTTACGCAGGACGCGCTGTCCGGCGCATCGCACAAAAAGGTCGGTCCGCGCTTTATCCCCAAGATTCTCGGCAATATTGCCGCCGCGAATATCGCCATCGACTACAACATGCAGGGACCGAGCTTTACCGTGAGCACCGCCTGCTCCTCCGGCGGCGACGCGATTTATATTGCCGCTACCTTTATGCAGGCAGGCAAGGCGGACGTCATGCTCGCCGTCGGCGCGGAGAGCGTGCTCTGTCCGCTGGTCATCTATTCCCTCGCCAACGCCAAGGCGCTGTCGCGGCGCAACGACGACCCTGTGAGTGCGAGCCGTCCGTTTGACGTGACGCGCGACGGCTTTGTCATCGGCGAAGGCGGCGGCGCTCTGGTGCTTGAAACCGAGGAACACGCGCTGGCACGCGGCGCGCATATCTACGCCGAAATCGCCGGCTGCGGCAACACCTGCGACGCGCACCACGTCACGGCACCGCATCCCGAGGGCAGAGGCGCCAAGGCGTGCATTCGTCAGGCGATTGCCGAGGCAGGCATTCAGCCCTCCGACATCGGCTACATCAACGCGCACGGCACCGCCACCCACAAGGGAGACGCGGTGGAGGTCGCCGCCATCAGAGAAATTTTTGACGGCGCTCTCCCCTACGTCAGCTCTACCAAGGGCGCGACCGGTCACATGATGGGCGCAGGCGGCATTACCGAAACGATTGCCTGCATCAAGGCGATTGAAACCGGCACGCTGCCGCCGACCATCAATCTGAACGAGGTTGACCCCGAATGCGCCGGTATCGACTTTGTCGCCAACACCGCCAAGCAAGCGAATATCCGCTATGCCATGTCCAACGCCTTTGGCTTCGGCGGACAAAATTCCAGTATCTTACTCGGAAAATACAAATAATACAAATAATATAATAGAGGTTTTTATGCAGTTTACTTATGATTCAACCATGTTTCGGGAGACCTTTGAAAGCACTTTCACCTGGCTGAACGGCTTTATGCGCAATGTGCGCCGCTTTGGCTACAAGCCGGCTGTTATTTCTCCTGTGGAAAAAAAGCAATGGACATACGAGGAGCTGAACGCCGACTGCAACCGCTTTGCCAACGCCCTGAAGCGCGACGGCGTGAAAAAGTCGGATATGGTGATGTTCCAGCTCTTTAACTCCACCGAATTTTTGTTCAGTTATATCGCGCCGCAAAAGCTCGGCGCCATCTGCAACCCCGTCAACTTTAACCTCTCGGCAGGCGAAACCGCCGAGATTATGAGCCACAACCGCCCCAAGGTGTATCTCTATGACTCCGAAATCGCGGATACCGCCGTGCAGGCGCTCGCCATGAGCGAACACAAGCCCGAGGTGGTGATTGCGGTGCATCATTCCGGCAAACCGTTCAAGCTGCCGGAGGGACATATATTATTTGAAAACTACGTCAAAAACGCCGAAGACAGCGATCCGCCAATCGACTTTGCGCCGCATATCTACGACGAGGTCGTGCGCCTGCAAACCTCCGGCACCACCGGCACACCCAAGGGCGTTCCGCTCAACAATATCAACGAGGTGCTCTCGGCGCATGATGTGATTATGCACTTTCCGCTCGCGCCCACCGACATCACCATGAACATGACGCCGTGGTTCCATCGCGGCGGTCTGCACTCCGGCGGTCCCACACCGACGCTCTATGTGGGCGGCGCTGTGGTGATTATGCGCACCTTTAACCCCAAAACGACGCTCCGTTATGTGGAGCGCTACGGCATTTCGTTTTTGACAGGCGTGCCGTCGGTGCTCACGCTGCTCGCCTCGCGTCAGGAAAAGCACCCGAGCGATATTTCGACCCTGAAGGGCATTATCACGATGGGCAGTCCGCTCGAAAAGGAAGCCTGCATCCGCTTTCAGAAGGTGCTCACGCCCAACATCTACAACGGCTACGGCACCACCGAATCCTTTTGGAACACCTTTTTGCGTCCCTATGACCTGCCCGAGATGTCCGGCTCCGCCGGCCGCTCCTGCACCGACGACGATGTGCGCATCGTGAAGGTATGTGAGGACAAAAAGGCGGAGCCCGATGATTTGGTGCCCACGGACAACGTGACCGAGGGCGAAATCATCATTCACTGCCCTGCCAAATCGACCTACTGCTACGCGAACAATCCGCAGGCGACGGCGGAAAAATTCTATAAGGGCTGGCTCTACACCGGCGACATCGGCACCTGGGACAAGCGGCAGTTTGTGACCGTCGCCGGACGAAAAGACGATATGATCATCAGCAAGGGCGAGAACATCTATCCGGCGCGAATCGAGGAGGTGCTCAACACCCATCCCAAGGTCGCCGACTGCATTGTCACCGGCGTACCGGACAGCACCAGAGGCGAATCCGTGGCGGCATATGTGATTCCGGCAGACGACAGCCTGACCGTGCAGGAGCTGCTCGACTACTGCGCCGCGTCGCCGCATGTCTCCAAGTATCAGGCGCCGCGCTACTACCGCTTTGTCAGCGATATTCCGCGCACCGCCACCGGCAAAAAACAGCATTTTGTCATTAAAAAAATGGCAAAGGAGGATTTGGCAAACGGGTTGTTGCTGAAAAAATAGAATGGAACCACATTATTACACACGTATGGCAAATTATTATGAAACCGACCAAATGGGCATCGTCCATCACTCCAACCACATTCGCTACTTTGAAGAAGCGCGGCTGGACTTTATGCGCACAATCGGTTGTGACGCTGCCGAAATGGAAAAAGCCGGCATCATCATTCCCAATACAGACGCCTATGCCAAGTATGAAAAGCCTGTGCGCTTTGCCGACCGGGTAACCATTGCCGTGCGGCTTGTAAAATTCACCGGCGCGGTCATGCGCTATGAATATATCATGCAGCTGCCCGACGGCAGCACAGCCGCAACCGGCCACACCACCCACTGCTTTGTGGGCAAGGCGTTTAAGCCGATGTCGCTGAAGCGTAAATATCCTGCCTATTACGAAAAACTGAAGGCGCATGTTTTTGAATAAAAAGCCATAAGAAAAGGTCGCTGTGCAGCACAACACAGCGGCCTGAGTTTTTATTTTTCTGCTTTTTGATTTTGTTCCTGTTCTGCTTTTTTGTGTCCCCTCGTATAATACGAAAACGGCGCGGTCAGAATGATGGAGCCGTAGTAGGTGATAAAGCGCCACGCGACAATGGCAGGCTTGGTCTTGCCCATAAAGTAGCCGCCGTAGTAGAGCGCAAACGCCGCCTCCGCACCGCCGGAAGCGCCCGGGAGCGGAATGAGATTGGAGGTAAAGAGCACGAAGGACTGAATACAGATAAAATCGAACCAGTTGCCGACGGGCTGTCCGGCTGCCACCGCAATGCGCGGCATGTCGAACGCGAGATAAACGAAGAACGGCACCGACAGAATCAGCAGCACCTGCACCGCCACGAGGCTGTAAATCATCACCATCCGCTTTTTGTTCTGTGCCAGCATGCGGTTGGAGTCGAGAAACATATGAAACTCACGGGTGATTTTGGCGATTTTTCTGTCCGAATCCCTGACGCGCAGCTTGCGCAGAATCTTGGCTATCAGGCCGAGGAGCTTGCCGGTCAGACGCTCGGAATAGCACACAATGAGCAGCAGTACCGTGACGCCGAGCTGGCTCAAAAAGCCGAGCACCACGAACGCCGAAGCCCAAAAGCCTTGAAACGCGATGCTGAAATGCTGAAAGTTGAGAATGATCGCCAGCACGCTGAACGCCACGGTGACCAACTGATAGACAATGAATTTTTGCGTCATACACGCCGAACCGAAGCCGACGCTGATTTTCATTTTGGACATCAGATAGAGCTGCATCGGCTGACCGCCGGTGCTCGACGGCGTGACCGCACTGAAAAACACGCCCACGCAGCTGATTTTGAGCGCGTCCAGAAACCGCACGCGCGGATACTGCGAACGCAGATAGATCATCGTGACGAAGGAGTCTACGATGATGTTCATGTCAAACACCACGAGCGCCAAGCCGAGCAGCCAAAAATTGATGCCGTCGCGCGAACGGAACAGGTCGATAACGCCGTCCTCCGACACAATAAAATAAATCAGCATTGCCGCCGTCATGACGCCCACAATGAGATTAAATATCAACGTGCCGCTGATTCTGCGTTTCTTTTTTTCCTTTTTCAAAGAAATCTTCTCCATATCAGAATAGTCACTACTATTCTACAACTTCCCAAACCGATTTGCAACTACAAACTTGTAACCTTTTGCCGGCAAACAGGACTATAACTCTCCTTGTAAAATACGACAAACCATGTTATAATAAAATTATCAATTCAAAAGGAAGATTGCATGTCTTTTCTTCAGGTAATAAATCCGTTTGGTCTGCTGTTTGCGGTGCTGCTTTTGCTGCCGCATATCCTCTTTCGCCGTCTGCGCACGGTGACAAAAGACAATATTCCCAACCTCGGCATGTATTGGCTCGACCGGCTGGGACGGTTCGGCTCGCTGTTTTTGATGTCGGTGCACATCGGCGTGCTCGAAAAGGGCTTTACCGAACCCAAGGCGCTGATGCAGCGGTTCTGGCTGATAACAACCGCTGTGCTGGTGCTGGTGTACTGGCTGCTGTGGATATTATTCTCAAAAAGAAATAACCAAGCTGCCGCCTACGGCATTGTCGCCGCAAGTGCCGCCGCCGTGATGCTCAGCGGTATCTTGCAGGTCAACACCCTGCTGCTCACGGCAGGCGTGGTCTATCTGATTGGAGAGCTCTATATTGTCAGGCACAGAGACAGGGAGGCTTCGCCATGAATGTTTTAATGCTGCTCAAACCAAAAGAAACCGTCAAATATATCTACGAAAACAACACCCTGCGCCAGGGGCTTGAAAAAATGCGCGCCCACAGCTACACCGCGATTCCGGTCATCAGCGAGGACGGAAAATACCGCGGCACCGTGAGCGAGGGCGACTTTCTCTATTATATTCTCGACATGCGCACCGGCAAAATCACCGACCGCGAAAAGCACCGCGTGCGCGACATTGTGCGGCACGATTTCAATCCGGCTGTGCGCATCGACGTGAGCATGAGCGAGCTGCTGCACCGCGCCGTGAACCAGAACTTTGTGCCGGTGGTGGACGACCTCGGCACGTTTATCGGCATTGTGACGCGGCAGGACATTATCATTGCGTTTATAGACAAAATCGAAAAGGGTTGACTCCTGTGAGCCAACCCCTTTTTTCTTGAGTAGAATTATAAATCCGCTGTCAGCTCCACCGGACAGTGGTCGGAGCCGAACACTTCGGTGTGAATCGCGGCGGAGACGAGCTTGTCGTCGATGGACTTTGAGGTGATAAAATAGTCGATGCGCCAGCCTGCGTTCTTTTCCCGCGCCCTGAAGCGATATGACCACCACGAATAGACGCCCTCGGTATCGGGATAAAAATGGCGGTAGGTGTCGGTGAAGCCGCCGGCGAGCAGCGCGGTCATTTTGGCGCGTTCCTCGTCGGTAAAGCCGGCGTTTTTGCGGTTGGTTTTGGGATTTTTGAGGTCGATTTCGGTGTGCGCCACATTCAAATCGCCGCAGAGCACCACGGGCTTTTTGGCGTCCAGCGCCTTGAGATATGCCAAAAACGCGTCCTCCCACGTCATGCGGTAGTCCAGCCGCCGCAGCTCATTCTGCGAATTAGGCGTGTAGCAGGTGACGGCGTAAAAGCGCTCAAACTCGGCTGTTATCACCCTGCCCTCGCGGTCGTGCTCCTCCGCACCAATGCCGTAGGTCACGCATAGCGGCTCCTCCTTGCAAAACATCGCGGTGCCGGAATAGCCCTTTTTTTCGGCATAGTTCCAATACTGGTGATAGCCCTCCAGCGGCATTTCGATTTGACCGGCTTGCAGCTTGGTCTCCTGCAAGCAAAAAATATCCGCGTCGATTTCGCGAAAGAAATCCATAAAGCCCTTGCCCATGCAGGCGCGCAGACCGTTGACATTCCAAGAAATAAACTTTTTCATGCTTCCACTTCCCTTTCTGTTAGTAGTATATAGGAAATCCGCATTTTTCGCAAGAGGAATGAATAAGGTTTAGTAAAAAACTTTGGGGGAATGGATATGTTTGATTTGATTGGGCTGCTGGGACAGTATGTGTGTTTTTTTATTCTGCACGTCTGCGGCGCCGGACAGTTTCCCAAGCCGCTCTCCGAAAAGCAGGAGCGCGAATACCTGCGCCGCTTCAAAAACGGCGATATGACGGCGCGCAATGTGCTGGTGGAGCACAATCTGCGGCTGGTGGCGCATATCATCAAGAAGTATTACGGCAAGCAAAACGAGCAGGACGACTTGGTGTCCATCGGCACCATCGGGCTGATCAAGGCGATTGACACCTTTAATCCCGACAAAAACATTCGCCTGAGCTCCTACGCGAGCCGCTGCATCGAAAACGAGATTCTCATGCACTTTCGCGCCGCCAAAAAGACCGCGCAGGACATCTCGCTCAACGAGACCATCGACACCGACAAGGACGGCAATCCGCTGACGCTGCTGGATATTATGGCGGTGGACGACCGGATTCTCGACGACCTCGACTGCAAGCTCAACAAGCAAAAGCTCGGCAAGTTCATCAGCGAGGAGCTTACCGAGCGCGAAAAGACCGTGATTGTGCTGCGTTACGGTCTGAACGGACAGGAGCCGATGACGCAAAAGAGTGTTGCCAAGCTGCTCGGCATCAGCCGCTCCTACGTCAGCCGCATTGAGACAAAAGCCCTCAAGCAGCTGCGGAGACGGTTTGAGACGAGCAGCAACCTGTAAACAATTCATAATTCATAATTCATAATTCGTAATTTGAAATTATTGTATATCTGCTTCTTGCAGCAGGGTTGTTAATTCTTCTTTGGTATAAAGGCAATTGAGCGCGGCGAGCATGGCGTTTGCGGAAAGGTAGGTGGGCAGGTTGAGGTGGCGCAGGAGCTTTTGCCGGTTAAGGGCGGCGTTTTGACCGCCTGCAAGACCGAGGGCGCACAAATCCGCCTTGGTGATTGGCTGCTTGGGCGCTGCGGTTTCTCCGAGAATCGTGGCGCCGCTCTGCCGGATGGCGCGGAGAATCATCTCGTCGGTCATGCCCTCCACGCCGAGCAAGCCCTCCTTGCCGGCGTGCGCCTTGCGCTTTTCTTTTCCCTTGACCTGCGGCACATAACAGTGTTTTATCTGCTCCGGCGGCACCACGCCGCGCAAAAAGTTGCGGATAACAAAGCCTGCGCCGTCGCTGTCGGTCAGCACCAGAATACCGTTTTTGGCGGCGATTCGGCGGATAAGCGCCTGCTTTTCACGGTCGGAGAACACGCGGAAGCCGCCCGTTTCGATAATCACCGCGTTCACCAAGCCGCCGAGCTTGATTTTGTCGTAGCGTCCCTCCACAATAATCGCCTCGCGCACCGTCAGCATCAGCGCTTTCCCTCCCTTGCGAGCAGCAGGAGACGCGCGGTCAGCTGCTCCAAAAACAGGCGCGGGTTCACGGTGACGGACTTCATTTTTTCGTCCGCTTCACTCAGCGCGTCCAGACAGTTCCGCAGCGCCTCGGTGCTGACGGTCTTGGTCGAGCGACGTGCGCGGTCGAGCACAAAGGCGCGGTTTTTGTAGTCAAAATCCTTGGCGAGCGTCTTGACGTCCACGCCGCTTTCGTCCGCGACGCGCACACGGTAGGCGTCGGTAAAGGCGTTGGAGAGGACATAGAGCATCATCACCGGCTCCTCCTTTTGCGCAAAGAGCAGGTTGAGCGTCTGAAACGCGTCGTCTCCCCTGCCCTGCAGCACCTGATCGGACAGGCTGAAAATACGCGCCTCCAAGGTCTGCGCCACCAGCAGGTCGATGGCGTCCATTTGGATCTCCTCGCCTTCGGTATAGGCGCAAAGCTTGTCCACCTCGTTTTTGAGGCGCGTCAGGTCGTTGCCGCACAGCTTAATCAGCCGCGCCGCGTTGAGCCGCGTGATAAATTTTCCCTGTTGATTTGCCCATTTGGCGATGTATTTTTCGAGCTTGTCGTCGGTCGGCTTGTCGAATTTGACGACGGAGCCGTCCTTTTGCGCGCGCTTTTGAATGGCTTCCCACGCCTTTGCGTTGCGCTTGGGCACATAGGACGGCATGGAGAGAATCAAAACGGTGCCCTCCGCTTTCATTTTGCAGATGCTTTTGAGCTTGTCCAGCTCGTCGGCGGACATCATATCGAGAAAAATGTCCGTCAGCAGCACGCAGTTGTACTCGCTCATAAACGGCACCACGCCGATTGCCGACGCCACGGTGTCGAGATTCACCTCGCCGCTGAATCGGTGAAAATTAAAGTCCGACGGCGCCTTGCCCGTTACGGCGTCGGTGAGCAGCTTGGTGTACTGCCTGATATAGAGCTGCTCGCTGCCGCAGAGCACATAAACCGGCGAAAAGCTGCGGCTTTTTATCTGCTTTTTCAAATCCGCTTCGGTGATGAGAGGCATGCGGTCACTCCTTCCGATACAAAATAGGGTTCGATAGATACCGAACCCTGTAGTGTCTGCTTATTTTTTAAAGACAGGAAGCTCCTCGAGGAAGATAATATCCTTGCGGTTTTTGGCGTCGCCCTCCGCGAGCACACACGCCTTGCCGACAACGTTGGCGTTGATTTTGTTCATCAGCGCTTCCAGCGCGGCGAGGCTCTCGCCGGTGGAAATCACGTCGTCCACAATCAAAACGCGCTTGCCCTGCAAAAACGCAATGTCGGTGTCGCCCAGATAGAGCTTTTGCACCTCGGCGGTTGTGATGGAATTGACCGAAACCCCCACACAGTTGCGCATATAGACCTTGATGCTTTTGCGCGCGATGACATATTCACGGCAGCCCTGACGCGCCATTTCGTAGCAGAGCGGAATGCCCTTTGCCTCCGCCGAGACCACCACATCGTGCTCGGGACAGATTTTGAGCAGCGCCGCCGCTGCCTTTTCGGTGACCTCCACGTCGCCGAACATGATAAAAGCCGCGATGTCGAGCTTGTCGCTGACGGGATATTTGATCAGGTCGCGCTCCACACCGGCGATATTAATCTTATAAGTTTCCATGCTGTTCTCCTCCTGTCAGACCATTCTGCCGTTGAGCTGTTCGCCGCCGAGCACGTGAAAATGCAGGTGCTTCACGCTCTGGCAGCCGTGCTGTCCGCAGTTGGTGACAACGCGGTAGCCGTCCTTCATGCCAAGCTCCTTGGCGATAACGGGAATCGTTTCAAAAATGTGTGCAATATCGCCGCTGTTGTCCGCGTTCACCTCATCAACACAGGCGATATGCTGCTTGGGAATCACCAGCACATGCACCTTTGCCTGCGGCTCCAAGTCATAAAAGGCAAGAATCCGCTCATCCTCATAGACCTTTTTGGACGGAATGCTGCCCTCGGCTATGCCGCAAAAAACACAGTTGTTCATTCAATTAGCCCCTTTATATAATTATTTTAAAAATAACCAAATCATATTGTACACCTTTTCGCAAAAAAGGTCAATAGATTAACGCTGTTTTGCGGGAGATTTTGCTAATAATATCAACACCGGATTTTGACAAGCCAAGCAGAATGCAGTACAATAACTACACAAGGAATTGATATGAGTTTTTCTATCAGACTAACCGAGGGAGAAAAGCAGTTGGCAAGCAGTTACGCTAATACTATTCATAATTAGTATAAACAGAAGTCCGAAAAGGTTATGGAATTATAATTTTTTGTCATAAATATTACTCCTATGCCCGATTTCAATTATCAATATGATAACTTTATCATCCTGAATCTCCGCTAACAAACGGTAATCGCCTATCCGATAACGCCATTGACCCGAACGGTTAGCGGTGAGTCCTTTTCCGTGCTGACGAGGGTTTTCGCATCCCTGTAGGTTTTTCATCAACCAAGAAGTAATGAGCTTAGCCACAGGCTTATCAAGCTTTGACAACTGCTTTTTTGCCCTTTCAGTCAAAATTACTGAGTATTTCACGCCAAGTCAAGCTCCTCTATTACTTCTTCAAGGGTGTATGTCACCGGATTTTTTCTGTACTCAGCCATGGCTTGCTCATATGCTTTTAAGTCAAATTCGTCCTCGATACGTTCCATTACCGAACGGCGAAGCAATTCGGAAACGGAGATACCTTTCATTTCCGCGTATGCTTTTACAAGCTCTGAATCTGCTGTATTTAATCGAAGTGAAATAGTCATAGCGACAGCCCCTTTCTGTATTACATTGTATTACATTAATCTTGAAAAGTCAAGCGTTTTGTTATGATTCTTCATTTTTTTAAGTATGAGCGGCAAAATCACCGTATAGACAGTGACGTGCCGTAGTAAAAATGACAATACCTACCTGACATAATCATAACAACCATTAACGCTGTTTTGCGGGAGGATTCTTTATTCTTTTGCGGATAAAGCGCGGCAGCATGCGGAAGGTAACCCAGTCGATTTCGCGGTGGAAATGGACGTTGAGCTCCGCGCCGATCATCAGACAAATCATGCAAAAGTAGAGAAAAATCATGACAATCGCCAACTGTGTGAGTCCCCTGTAAATCGAAAAGCCGTTGAAGTCGGTAACATATACCGAGATGGCAAACAGCAGCACGTGCCACGACGCCGCGCAAAAAACAGCGCCCGGCAGCTGACAGCGGAAGCCGTATTCCCTGCGCACCTCGCGCGTGAGGTTGGGCGTGTTGCGGTAGAGCAGCGCGAACAAAAACACCTGATACAAAAACACAATGATGTATCGCAGGCTGTAGATTGCCACCACATAGCCGGGCAGCTTGTTCAGATACGGTTCAATCAGCGCGCCCAGCCTTTTTCCGAGAATCAGCACGCCGATTGTCACGGTAATAATCATCATAAACACAAAGGTGTGCAGCATGGCGTGCAGCCGCAGCGAGAGCCATGTGCGGCTTTCGTAGGTATTGTGTACGCGGTTGAGTCCGTTGGTGATGGCGTGCATTCCCTTTGACGCCGACCAGAGGGTGGCAATCAGGGTGATGACAGAGATGCTCGTCGGCGCCTTGTACATATTATTGAGCGATTTGAACCACTCGCTGACCTGCGTGGAGCTGTAGGTGTCGCCCAAAAAATCGCCGAGCGTCTCGGTTGACAGGTGCAGCGACTGCAAAACAGACACCGAGAACATCAGCAGCGGCACAGCCGACAAGATTAAAAAGAACGCCGACTGTCCCGCGATGGCAAAAATATTGTCAAAGACTATTTTTTTGTAGAACGGCTTGAGGGCGCCCCATATTCTCCGGAAAATAACAAGAATCATGACTTTCTTCCGTCTTTTGCGGACTGAATGTTATAGGAAACACGCGTGAGCGCCTTTTCGCTGAGAAAACGGGAAAAGAATTTTGTCAGCTTCATCAGCGTGCCCGGGATAATCACCGGCTTTCCCTTTTCGGTCTGCTGCAGCGCGTAGGCGGCGACGTCGCGCGGAGACAGTCCCTTGACCGGAAAGCGCACGTTTGCCGCGTTGTTGAAGTTGGTGTTAACGGGTCCCGGGCAGAGCACCGAGATCTTGACCTTGCTGTTTTTGCGGCGCAGCTCCTCGTGAATCGCTTCTGTCAGGCGCACCACATAGTTTTTGGAGGCGTAGTAGCTCGACAGCTTGGGACCTGCCGAAAAGCCTGCCATAGAGCCGACGTTGAGAATGGTGCCGCTGCCGCGTGCAAGCATGTCCTGCAAATACAGCTTGGTGAGGATATGCAGCGAGCAGACGTTGGTGTGAATCAGCTCGATTTCACGCTGCAAGGGCACGTCCGCAAAAAAGCCGTAGGCGCCAAAGCCGGCGTTGTTGATGAGCATGTCAATCTGCTCGTCTTGCAGATGCTCATAGAGGTCGTAGGCGTCCTGCTCGCGCGAGAGGTCAATCGTGATAACGCGCACCTGCACGCCGCTCAGCTCCTCCTTCAGCTCGTTGAGCTTGTCGGTGCTGCGCGCCGCCACAATGAGGTCCCAGCCGCGTGCCGCCAGCAATCGCGCAAACTCCCTGCCGATGCCGGAGCTTGCTCCCGTGATTAAGGCTTTCATAAAATCACTCCTTTTCAGCAACGGCGCAAAGCCAGCTTGTGCCGCTTTTGACATGGGTGCGGATGTTTTGATAACCGGCGCGCAGCAGCATTTCATGAATGCCCTCGCGGCTGACCGCCTCGATGTGCAGGCGTTCCTCCACCGCCTTCCAGCGGTCGGGGTCGTCCTTGCTCTTGAGCATTTCAAACACAAGCAGCAGCTTGCCGCCGCGCTTCATGACGCGGTAGATTTCCATGAGGTCGTGCAGCTTGTCCGGCCAGAAGTAGTAGGTCTCCACGGCGGTCACCAAATCAAAGCTGCCTGCGTCAAAGGGCAGCTCCGAGACGCTCGCCTGACGGATTTCCGCCCTGCCGCAGAGGATATTTTTGCGGTTGTATTTGACGGATTTTTGCACGCAGAGCGCGGAATAGTCGATGCCGTACACCTTGCCGCTTCCCACGCGGTCACAGAGCTTGGACACGGTTTTTCCGCCGCCGCAGCCCACGTCGAGCACCCGGAAGCCGTTTTCGACAGCAACATAGCCGAGCGCCCAGTCTGTCAGCTCGTGGTGCCCCTTGTTCATGGAGCGAATCATCAGCTTGCCCCAAAAGCCCTCCGGCTTGACGGCGTTCTCGGTCAACTTGTGATATTTCATAATAGCCTCCTCAGCATGTGCTTATTTGTCCGATAATTTGATGCCGAACAGTCTTTCGGCGTTTTTGTACATAATATTGTCGTAGTCCTCACGGCTCACCATTTCCCGAAACTCGTGAAAATACTCCTGACAGAGCGAGCGCTGACCGGCGCGGTTAAACTCCATATGGGTCTCGCCGTCAATCGGGTTGTCGGTGCCAAAGAGTATTTTTTGGCTGCCGCAGGTCCGGACGGCGTAGAGCGTGCTCCTGACCGGCACCCATGTGGTGTCGCCGTAGAGGTTCGGGAGCTGTGCAATCAGGTCGATTGCCGCCTTGTTGCCGCTCTCCAAATCCATGTGAACCGCGATAAAATTGACGTCGGGATGCGCCCTTGCCGCGTTAAAGAGCAGCGCGGTTTGGGCGCAAGCCATGTCGCCCGTATGCGCCGCCACCGGCAAGCCGAAGCGCTTTGCCAGCGCATAGACAGGCTCCATGCGCGGATCGTCGGGCGCGACCTCGGAGCGGTAGGGATGGATTTTGATGCCGTAGATATATTGTCTGTTTTTTTCGATAAAGCGGCTCAGCCGCTCGACCGGTATTTTTCTGCCTGTTTGAATCCACAGCAGCGCGCCGAGCTTGTCGGGATGGCGTTTGACCGCGCGGACAGTCTTTTTGCACACATGCAGGGTGCTGCGGCGCAAAAAGAACGGCAGCCGCTTGTGGGGCTTGTAGTATTCGGTGCTCTCAATGCTGCTCACCAGCGAAAAGTCCACGCCGTAGCGCTCCATGGAACGGAGCACCTTGCCGACGCTGAGATTGAGCACCACCATATTGCCGATATGGGCGTGAGAATCAATGATCATTTTCCAAAAACCTTTTCAGTGCGCCGAGCTGCCGCAGCGCGGTCTGTCTGCCGGTATCATATGCCTTTTGGAGCTGTTCGGGGTCGTGCTCCATTCTGCCGACCTCGAGCGGCTTGTCGGGACAGATGACAAACGCCTTGCCTGCCTTTTCCTGTGCAAACACATGCGCGCGCTGCTCGTTGTACATCAGATGGCGCTCCCTGACAGCGCGGAGCATGTTGGGGTATTTGCGCAGGGTGAGCCGGTAGAGCCAGAGCTTGGACGCCGGCTGCTTTTGGTAGTCGCGCGGACGCGTCAGCACCACCACGTTGCGGTCATACTGCCGCTCCATGAACGCCAGCGGAATGGAATCCGTGACGCCGCCGTCGAGGAATTTTTTGCCGTCCAGCTCCACCACACGCGACACAATCGGCATGGATGCCGAGGCGCGAATCCATTCGTAGGCGGTGTCGTCCGCACGGTCGAGCCTTTTGTAAAAGGGCTTTCCCGTTTCGACGTCGGAGGCGACAAGATAGAATGCCATGGGGTTTTCGTTGAACGCCTTACCGTCAAAGGGGTCGAGCGTGTTGGGAACCTCGTGATAGCAGAACTGCGCGCCGAACACGTCGCCTGTTTTGAACAGCGAACGGAACGAACAGTAGCGCGGATCGCGGCAAAAGCGCTTGTTGTAGCGCAGCGCGCGTCCAATCTGACGGGATTTGTAGTTGCAGCCGAACGCCGCGCCTGCCGACACACCGACAAACGCCGGAAACTCAATGCCGTTTTCCATCAAAACGTCAATCACACCGGCGGTGAACAAGCCGCGCATGGCGCCGCCCTCGAGCACAAGTCCGGTATTCTTATTATTCATAGAAATCATCTCTTTCATACAATCGATTGGCTGTCAGCTGCCGCGCCGCTCCAGATGCGCGCGGATTTGTTCATAGGTCACGCCGTATTTTTGGGCAATATCCTTGGCATAGCTGACGCCCTGCGGCGGTGCGACGGCGACCTTGAAGCTGCGCTCGCCGTGCTGCACACCGGTGACCAGACTCTCGACGCGGCTGTCGCCCTCGGCAGCGTTCAGCTCGTCCAGGCTGCGTGCCAGCTCGTGCATATGTGTGTTGAAAATACAGCGCACGCCGAGATAGCGCATCGCCTTGACCACGTCCTTGGCGATAAACAGACCTTCGGCGACGCTGGTGGTCGCCAGACTCTCGTTGAGCAGCAAAAAGCTGTGCGGCGTGGCAATATCAAAAATCTCGGAAAGGCGCTTGCTCTCCTCGCCCAATCTGCCCAAATCGACGGTGTCGTTCTCGTCCGCCGGAAAGTGCGTGAACATGTTGTCGCAGGGACTGAGCTGCGCCGCGGCAGCCGGCACATAGACGCCCCACTGCGCCAGCAGCATGGCAAGCCCGACCGCCTGTGTGATGATGGTTTTGCCGCCGCGGTTGGGTCCGGTCAGGATATAGATGCGGCGGTCGTCGGAGAAGTCAATATCATTGGTGATGATGTGAATCCTTTCGGTCTCGCCGCTGATATTGTTGACGGCGAGCTTGAGGTTATATATTTCTTTAAAAGAACATTTTCTCTCGTCCGCGGGCAGAATCTCCGCCTTGCAAACCGGCATACCCTGCGCAATCAGCTTGTCGGTCAGCTCCGCCCAGCGCACATAAAAGAGGATTTCGGGCATCAGCCCAATCAGCATGTAGCCGCTGATGTTCACATATTTTTTCAGCGTTGACTTGATGTCGTCGCAGGTCTTTTTCATGATATTGGTGACGGGCTTGGTGATGGCGTTGGACAGCGCGTCGTTGCCGGTGGCAGGGCTTGCCTCCACCTGTATATCATTGGAAACCGCGCTTTTTTGATAGGACACAAAGCGCAGCTCGGACGTGGTGGGATTGGCGGCGTGAAAGTGCTTCATGCCGCTGACGTCGGTGCCCTCGTGCAGACCGTCCTGCTTGTTGGCAAAGTTCATAAACCGCTTCATGAGACCGGCGTCGGTAAAGTAGCTGTCGTTGAGCGAGAGCACGCCGGCGGTTTTGGGGCGCAGCATGCTGTCGAGGTTGACGCCGATGGTGATGCTTTTGAGCTTGCGTGCCTGCTCCATGGTCTCGTCAATATCCGCTTTCAGCTCCGGAAAGCCCGATTCTCTGCCGATGTCCGTCACGATCTGCCGCAGCGTCCGCATGCCCTCGGAGGTGACGTCCAGCTCCTCCAAGGTGTCTTGCAGCAGCGTGATGCAGCTGACATATTCGTCAATCTCGCGCAGACGGTTGACAAGCGCCCACAGCGAGGGTCCCTCCTGATCCTTTTGAAACCGCGCCACGTCGCGCAGGTCGGCAAGACGCTCCACCAGCTCCTCCATGACGGTGCGCAGCTTGGGAAAGCGCAAAAAGTCCTCAAACACGTCACAGCGGTAGCGGATTACCTCGGAATCGTCCGTCACCTGCGTCATCAGCGCGCGCAAATGGCCGCGCTCACTGCGCTTTTCGGTGAGGTTTTCAACCAAAAAATCTATGGAGAGGTCGTTGACCGCCTCGTCTGTCAATGTATGTACGGTATATGCCGCGCCCTGCGGATGCATCAGGCTAAATTCTTCCATGTTGATTTCCTTTAATAAAAACTGTCTTGCTGTTTTTTCATTAATGAGGGAACGGAAAATATTATTCTGTAAAAAAGTTCAATAAACGCTGTTTGTAGTCCGGCGCTTCGTCAAAGGCGCAGTGACCGTATTTGTTTTCGTAGAAGTAGCAGGCGCAGCCGAGCTTTTGCGCTATCTCAAAGGACGCCTGCGCGGTGAGCACCTTGTCGTCAATCGCGCCGAGCACCAGCGTCGGGCACTGAATCCGCTCGAGCTTGTCGTAGATGCTCAGGGTGTCAAAGGTTTTTCCGAGAATGACAAAGCGCTCGAAGTCCGCCTCGGTCACATCCTGATGTGACAGCTTGATAAAGCCGCCGAATTTTTCGGCAAAATCCCTGCCGTAGAGCACGCTGATAAAGTAGTCCAGAAACCCTTGCAGGTCGCGCCGCTCCGCCAGCTCCATCCACTTGTTCATCACCTGCTCGGATACGGGATTGAGCCTTGCCGCCGTCGAGCCGAGCGCCAGTCTGCCGACCAGCTCCGGATGCATGACGGCAATCGTCATCGCCATCACGCCGCCCTGTGAGGCGCCGAACACACAGGCGTCCCGAATAGAGAGCAGCTGCATTGCCTCCGCAGTGTCCTCGGCGAGCTGCGTGAGTGTATAATTCTCAGAAAGAAATTTGGTTCGGTCAAAAACCGTAATCGTAAAGGCGTCGGACAGGAGCCTGTAGGCCGAAGCCACGCCCTCGGCGACGTTCATGACGCTTTTCAGCGCCATTCCGGGCAGAATCACCATCTGCCTTCTGCCGCTGCCGAAGGTGAAATAATCCATTTCGTTGTTTTTGAGCCTGACTGTGCCGCGCGTTACTGTTGTTTTCATGCAGGATTCCTCTCTTTCAGTTTGGGGCGCAGCGCCTTGAAGCGCTCCTTGTTTGCGGCGCTGACGCGGAAGGAGTCGCAGATTTTTTGTATTGCCTTGCCGTTGATGTTATAATATAATGCGTTTTCGCTGTCCATCCACTGCCACACCTGTTCGGGGAAAAAAACGGCAAGCTCCGCAATCAGCCACGCCTGCGCCATCTGCACATAGTAGGCGTTGTCGTTTTTCATCAGCGACAGCAGCTCGTCCACATGCGCCTCGTCGCGGCACAGCTTGGAAATCCACAGCACATAGCCCCAGCGGCGCACAAACAAATCGTCGCTTTGGAGGTATTTTTCGGTATAGCGCCGCGCGGTTTCATAGTCGAGCGCCGACACAAAATGAATCAGCTGGTCGGTGTGCCACCAATCCGAAAAAAGCAAATTATTGTCGATGAACGCCGCGCGGTCATAGACGCTTTTTAATTGCTTTAAAGAAGTATAAAAATAAATGCGGTGCAGGCGCTGCTCGGTCAAAATCTCGCCGCGCAAGCCGCTCACGTCGTATTGCTCTCTGACATAGCGCCGAATCAGCGCGTCAATGTCCTTTGTTTTGCAGTTGGGCGGCAGCGATTCTATATCACGCAAAATCATTTGTTTGGTCGCGTACAGCATAGGCGGCTCCTTGGTTTCTGTTATGTCATTATTTTATTATTATAGCATTATCGCAAATGGTTTGCAATAAAAAGTTTGAGGGAGCAATCAAAATGACTGCTCCCTTAAAAATCAATCGTTGTCCTGCATAAATTCCAGCTGCTTCAAAATCATATTGGCGCACATGTAGACGTTGCCGCCGCCCATGGTGAGAATCAAATCGCCCTCTTTTGCGTTGCGGCAAACATAATCCGTGATTTCCTCAAAGGTGTCGAGACACACGGAGCCGGGCACCTTGGCGCCCAAATCGCGCGAATAGATGTTGTAGGTGTTGGTCTCACGCACCGGCAAAATCTCGGAGATAACCGCGGTGTCGGGAATTTGCAGCGCCTTGGCAAAGTCGTCGAGCAGCATGGCGGTACGCGAGAAGGTGTGCGGCTGAAACACCGCCCAGACATGGCGGAAGCCCATTGCCATGGCGGCGTTGAGCGTGGCGGTCAGCTCGGTGGGATGGTGCGCGAAGTCGTCGGCTACGGTGATGCCGCCGGGCGTGCCGAGAATCTCAAACCGACGGTGTACGCCGCCGAACTTGTGCAGATTTTCGCTGATTTCGGCAGGCGTCGCGCCGAGATAATGCGCCGTTGCCGCTGCCGCCAGCGAGTTGTAGACATTGTGCTTGCCGGGCACAATCAGCTTGACGCTGCACAGCTTTTCGCCGTGATGATACAAATCATACTGCTCGTGAACGCCCTTGTCGGCACTGACATTCACCGCGCGGTAGTCGCAGCCTTCGCCAAAGCCGAAGGTGATTTTTTCAAGCTGCACGTCCTTTACGCTGTCGAGGGTGTTGGCGTCGTCGCCGTTGAGCACCAGCAGACCGGTTGTCTGCATGGCAAACTGATGGAAGGACTTTTTGATATTGTCCAGATTTTTGAAGTAGTCGAGGTGGTCGGCGTCCACGTTGAGGATAACCGAAATAAAGGGGTTGAGCTCCAAAAAGGTATCGACATATTCACACGCCTCGCAGACGATGATGTCGCTCTGTCCCACATAGCTGTTGCCGCCGATAAAGGGCAGCTTGCCGCCGATGATGGCGGACGGGTCAAAGCCGCTGCCGATCAGAATCTGCGAGAGCATGGCGGTGGTGGAGGTCTTGCCGTGGGTGCCCGAAATCGCGATGCTTCTGCGGTATCTTCTCGTCACCACGCCCAGCATGACGCTGCGCTCAATGCAGGGAATACCCTGCTCCACAGCCGCCTGACGCTCGGGATTGGTCTCCTTGACAGCCGCCGAATAGACGACCAGCTCGGCGCCCCTGATGTTCTCCGCCGCGTGACCCATGTAGACGGGAATGCCGTAGCCCTTCATTTTGTCGAGCGTTTCGCCCTCGTTCATGTCGG
>CAMJOD010000003.1 GCA_946407465.1 uncultured Clostridia bacterium | reverse complement strand
CGGAAAATAGACCGCAAAGATTGTCTACTTTTTATTAGGTATTAGTATTATATGTATGGAACCACGCCCGACTCCTTGCGGAGCGTTTGTCTAATCCTCCGCCTTTATTCGCTCCGACGCGGCAAAATCGACAATTTGCTGCATATTTTCAATAATGTACGCCTGCGCCTGCCGCTCGTAGAGCACCAGATAATAATCGCCGTTCTCGTTTTCGCGGTACTGCCGCAGCATGCCGAGCGCCATTCCTTCCTCAGTTGGCAGCTTGAGCAGGCGGTCGTTCATCTTGACAACCTCCAACAGACGGACGGAAACAAGCCAGTTGGTAATGTCCTTTGCCTGCAGCTTTCGCCGCTCCGGCGCCTCGACAAGCGCGTTGACACGTTTGGCTATCTCCGTGCCGTAGATGGGCTCATCGGAAAACGCAAAGTCTTTTAGCTGCTCCTCGCTTATCCGAAACGGCATTTTGCCGCCCTTTTTTGGGACATACAGCCGAATCACACGCATAAACCGCTCGCCGTAGAGCTGCAGCTTGGTTTCGCCGACGCCGCTGACACTGAGAAACGCGCTGTCGTTTGTCGGGAGCTTGCGGCACATATCGCGCAGCGCAGCGTCCGAAAAGATGATATAGGCAGGCACGCCGCGTTTGTTGGCAATCGCGGTACGCACCGCCTGCAGCTCGCGGTAGAGCTCGCCGTCCGGCTCAACGCCGACGGTCTCCGCGCCGGTACGTACCTCCAGCGCCTCGCGTGCCTGCACCTGCACCTTGCCCCTCAGTACCAGCCAACCGGATTCCGTCACCTGCAGCACCGGTCTGCCGGCGCCGAGATATTGAATATGTCCCAGCTGCTCGAGCGTTTCTATCCAATCCTTGATTTGCGCCTGTTTGACGTCCTTCATTATGCCGAAGGTTGTCTGTGACTGCAAGCCAAAGCTCACGACCTTTGACGTTTCCTTGCCGCGCAGCACGTCGCAAATCACCTGTGAACCGAAGCGCTCCTTGGTGCGGACGATGCAGGAGAGGATTTTTTGCGCTTCAACCGTCACATCTACGGTTTTGTATTTTGACAGACAGTTGGAGCACTTGCCGCAGTTTTCCTCCGCACGGTCGCCGAAATACCGCAGCATGAACGCGCGCAGACAGCCCTGTGTCTTGCAGTAGGAAACCATGTGGTGCAGCCGCTCCTCCTCCTTTTGGCGAAATCCGGCATTTTGCTCCGCTGTCATCTCGGGATTCGGCTCGGCGGTTTCAATAAAATACTGCGCTGTCGCCACATCCTGCAAGCCAAACAGCAGAATGCAGTCCGACGACTCGCCGTCGCGTCCGGCGCGTCCTGCCTCCTGATAATAGCTCTCGATATTTTTCGGCATATTAAAATGTATGACAAACCGCACGTCGGACTTGTCAATGCCCATACCAAAGGCGTTGGTCGCCACCATAATCCGTTTGCGGTCATAGACAAAATCCTCCTGGTTTTGCATCCGCTCGGCGTCGGACAAGCCGGCGTGATAGCGCGTCGCCGCGTAGCCCTTTTCGCAGAGAAAGCCGCAGACCTCCTCCACCTTTTTGCGCGTGGCGCAGTAGATGATGCCGGTCTTGTCGCGGCGCTCCTTTAGCAGCCTGAGCAAGGTCTTGCGTTTGTCTTTCGGCCGCATAACCGAAAAGAACAGATTGGGACGGTCAAAGCCGGTGGTCAGCACAACCGGCTCACGCAGCCGCAGCAGCCGGACAATATCCGCCTTGACGTCCTCGGTCGCGGTCGCGGTAAACGCGCTGATAACCGGACGCTTCGGCAGACGGTCAATAAACCGGGCGATATTCAGATAACCCGGACGAAAATCCTGTCCCCACTGCGACACGCAATGTGCCTCGTCAATCGCAATCAGCGAGATAGGCAGCGATTGGCACACCTCTGTAAACCGCTCGCTGACAAGCCGCTCCGGTGCGACATAGACAATCTTGTAGATGCCGTGCGCCATGTTGTCGAGCGCCTTGTTGTACTGGGCATTGGTGAGCGAGCGATTGAGATATGCCGCGCGAATACCGGCAGACGTCAGGGCGTTGACCTGATCCTTCATCAGCGAAATCAGCGGCGAGATAACCAGCGTGACGCCGTCAAACAACAGTCCCGGCACCTGATAACAAACCGACTTTCCGGCGCCGGTCGGCATGACCGCCAGCGCGTCGCGCCCGTTGAGGATGCTGTCTATAACCTCCTCCTGTCCCGGGCGAAACCGCTTGTAGCCGTAATACCACTCGAGAATATGATATTTTTTTGCCTCGACAGCCAACCATCTTTTGTCCGACATTTTTTCACCAACTGATTATTCATGATAGTATCATTGTAGCGCAGGTGAGATTTGGTTGTCAAGAATAATTTTCGGCAGGCGCTACCCCACCGCCGTCAGGTGAATCAAATGCGCGACCGACGGAATGCTTCTGCCCTGCTGCGCGGTGGTTGGGCTGAGCAGAGCGCCTGTGGCAACAAACAGAATGTTTCGCAGCGCACCGCTCTCCAGCTCGGAAAGCAGCTTGGAGCAGAGCACCGACGCGCAGCAGCCGCAGCCGGAACCGCCCGCGTGTACATCCTGCGCCTCGCGGTCAAATATCAGCAAGCCGCAGTCGTCGTGAAAGGGCTCCGCGTCTATGCCCTCTCTGCGAAGCAAATCATACAAAATGCCGCTGCCCACCAGCCCCAAATCGCCCGTCACAATCCGGTCATAGTCCTTCGCCTCCGTTTTGCTGTCGCGCAAAAATCGCAGAATGGTGTCCGCCGCGGCAGGTGCCATAGCCGCGCCCATATTGTTCGCGTCGGTGACGCCCATGTCTTGGATTTTGCCGGCGGCAGCGGCGCGGACTGCCACCTTGCCGCGCGTTTTGCCGAGAATACAGCTGCCGGCACCGGTCACTGTCCACTGCGCGGTAGGCGTGCGCACGGCGCCGTATTCCATCGGAAAGCGGTACTGCCGCTCCGCCGCGCAGAAGTGTGACGAAGTGACGCAGAGCGCGTGGTCGGCGGCGCCGCTTTCGGTAAACACCGCGCCCATCAAAAGCGCCTGTGCCATGGTGGAGCAGGCGCCGTACTGCCCGAGATACGGCACACCGTAGCGCATCAGTCCAAAGGACGAGCCGGTACACTGGTTGAGCAAATCACCTGCAAACACCGCGTCCAGCTCCTGCGCGCGCAGGTCTGCCTTTTCCATGCACAGCCGCGCCGCCTCCTGCTGCAAACGGCTTTCGGCTTCCTCAAAGGTATCGCAGCCGCCGCGGCTGTCGTATTCTATTTTGTCAAACAGCGCGCCGAGCGGTCCCTCGGACTCCTTTTTTCCGGCGACGGACGCAAAGCTCTCCACGCGCGGCATATTTTCAAACAAGAGCGTTCCCACTCCCAATCTTCTAACCATAAAAAAACCTCCGCTAACAGTATTAGCAGAGGCTTTTCGATTATGTTGTACTTTCTGCGGTAGATTTTTCCCTCCGGTGCTTGCGGCTGAACCACACACACGCGCCGAACATGGCGTAGATATACACCACCGTCACCGCGATACTGACCATGCCCGATTGGTAGGACAGCATGGCTGCCGCCGCGAACGCCAGTGACAGCGCACCGTGCAGCAGCCAGAATTTGGCGTTGAGGCGCTTGCACGCGTAGGCGTAGTGCTGCAGGCTGAACAGAAAGATGTAATAAATCAAAAACGAGGCTATCAAAAAGATGTTTTTCGAAACCGCGTCAATCTCCGGCTCACGCATAAAATCGAGCGCGACGGAGATATTATTGAGCGCTGTTATCATAAAAATATGCAGCAGCATGTAGCCGTTGCCGGTCACCTCGCGCTCGCGGTTGATGATATGGTCGTAAAAATAGCCGTAAATCAAAAACAGTCCGGCGACAATCAAAAACGCCATCAGCGAATAATAGAAGCTGTTCAGCGTGTCCTCGCCGCCGAAGTAGCCGGAGATGCTGATGATCATCTCGCCGAAGGTGAACACCACATAGAGCATAACGCGCTCGGTCAGGTGGGCAAAATCCAGCGTGACAAGGCGGCTTTTGCCGAGGTAAAACAGCTCCATGAGCATGCCGAACACCATCGCCAGCGGCGACAGCGGCAGTCCCGTCAGTGCAAACACCGGCAGCGAGCCAAACACAACGCCTGCCTCAATCAGCACCACCGCCATGCGGTAACGCAAATGCGCGGCGTGCCACGGCGTGAGCTTTTCCAATTGCCTAAGCTTGATGAAATGCTGCACCGCGAGGTTGACAAGAATCAGTCCCCACGCGATGTTGTATTTAAAATAGAAATCCTGCCAGCCGACGCGCGTGCCGTCCGCCATATAATAGAGCAGATACATATTGATAAAAATGCCCACATACTCCGCAACGGACTTGGTGCCGTAGCGATTGATAAAGAGCGTCGTCAAATACCAGATATGCAGCGCAATCAGTGTCGTCAGCAGGTAGGTGAGATAGACGTCAAAGGAAATAAACCCGCTCTCCACGGTGTGGATAAGCGAGTTATTTCTGCCGATGATATAGACGAAAATCAGGTCATAAATCAGCTCGATATATTCGACCTTCTTTTCTTCCTTCTTCAAAAAATCAATTACCATAAGCGGCGCCTTTCGGGTTGCGCAGTCAGCGCGGACTGTCTCAGGAGGTTGCTTCGGTTGCCTGTGTCGCCGGTGCGGCATCCGCAGGCAGCGGACCCGGTCCGGCGTAGACGACATGGTCGTCGTTTTCGGAGCTGGTAAAGTTCAGTCCGTTTTCGAGGTCGTATTCGGAGCTGTCCAGCTCTTCCTCTCTGACCTTTTTGCCGTCCTTGTAGTAGACGCGCCACGCACGCACCTCATAGCTCTTGTCGCCGACCTTGCCCTGCTCGTTGCGCGTTCTGATTTCGTCATAGTCGCCGTTGCTGAAGCCCCAGAACGTGGCGTGAAGCGTGGAGCCGGTGACCTTGCACTCCAAAAACATCTGATAATCCGAGGTATTTTCGAGCTTGAGGTCGAGGTTGGGATAGTCAATCGTCGCGTCCAGACCCGTGGGCACGTAGTAGGACGCCCACTTGTGCGGATAGCGCTCCACAACACCCATGTTGGCGCGGATGGCGGCGTTGTAGATGGTGGAGCTGGACTGGCAGATGCCGCCGCCGATGCCCTGCGTCACCTTGCCCTCCGAAATCACGTTGGCGCTTTTGTAGCCGTTGGATTCGAGGTTGGAATCGCCGGTGCAGTCGTTGAACGACCAGATTTCGCCCGGCTCGATAATCGAACCGCTGCACGCCTCCATGGAGATTTTCATGTTGCTGGTGGCGTCGTCGGTGTTGGTGGAGGTGGTTTCGTAGGACGACAGCTTTACCAGATTCTTCTTGATATAATCCGCCGTGACCGTCGCCGGAACGCTCTCGGTCAGCGCCTCAACCGTCACCTGCGGCTGTTCGGCGACAAAGGCGGCGGCAAGCTGCATTTTGAGGTTTTCGGCGTCCACGGTCAAGCCGTCCTGCGCGTCCTCCACCTCAAAGCGGTCGTTCGCAAACGGATGAAACGCGGACACACGCGCGTTCACCGGCTCGGCGTTGTATTCCTCACAGACCTTTTCGGCTGCCTTTTTGACCGACAAATCTGTGACCTTCGCCTCTACGGTGTAGACACATTCGGCGGTTGAGAGCTTGTTTTCGGCGTCCGCCACAACCTGCTCCACAACCTCGTCTATATTATAGGTATAATCAAAATCCTCCTGCGTCAGCGACGTCTCGCTGCCGGCAATTTGCACCGTAATCGTCTTGGGCGGCACAAACGCGGATTCATTCAGCTTCAAAAACATTCGCGCCTGCGACACGGTTTTGCCGGAGATGTCGAGCCCCGACACCTTGGTGTCAGCCGCAAAGGTAAACGGCTTGGTCGGCTCCGGCTCCTTTTGCGGAAGCCCGGGCAGGGAAAAAATACCGGCGTTCCACAGGAAGATGCCGCCTGCGACAACCACCAGCACGGCCGCCGTGATGCTCAGCACAATGGCGACGGCTTTTGTTTTGCCGCGCTTCCGACCGACCTGAACGGCGGAAACCGGCGTCATGTCAAAGGTAACCTTATCTTTTTTCATATTTCACCCCACAACAACGAACAGTATTATTTTATCCTGCTGTTTGTACATATTCTACTACAAAATTTTCCAAAAATAAAGTAGCAAACCGCATTTTAAAAAAATTTTTCACACCGGCTTGGCAGCTATCGTCAAAAACTCTGAAAAATAGACATATCAGCAAAAATAACTGTTGAAAATCGGTTAAATTTTTTGTATAATAGGATTTGGAATACTATAAATATCTGCTTTAGGGAGCAATGCATTATGAAACTTTTGATTTTTTCCGCGTCCACCGGCGGCGGACACAAGAGAGCCGCGGCAGCGCTGGAGGACACGATTCACCGTCTTAACCCGGAGGTAGAGGTCACGGTGGTGGACGGACTGCGCGCCATCGGCAAGATGTACGACACCACCACGGTGCAGGGCTATTATTTTTTGGTCAAGAACGCACCGGGCTTCTACGGTGAGATGTACGACATAACCGACCGCAAAAATTTGGCGTACAAAGCGATGATGAAAATCAACGCCGCCCAGGCAGACAAGCTGCTCAACGTGATTGAGGAGCACAAACCCGACGTGATTATCATGTGCCACGCCTTTATCACTGCGATGGTTTCCAAGCTCAAATCCAAGGGACATCTGAAAAACGTCAAAACTATCGCGCTGATTACCGACTTTGACACCCACCGCTCCTACATCGCGCCCGGCATCGACGCCTATGTGCTCGCCGAGCCGCAGATGGCGCCGAAGCTGGTGGAGGAATACGGCGTGGACGAGTCGATTATTTATCCGCTGGGCATTCCGACCTTTGAAAAGTTCAGCAAGCCCGGTATCAGGGAAGAAATTATGCGCCGCGAGGGCCTCAGCCCCGACAAAACCACCGTCCTGCTGATGGCAGGCTCCTTTGGCGTGTCCGGCGTCTTGAAGGTCTATGAAAACCTCGCGACCTCCAACAAAAACCTGCAAATGATCGTCATCACCGGCAGAAACGGCAGGCTGATGGAACAGCTCGATGAATGCATCGACGAGGTCGGCGCACGCGACCGCACCAAGCTGCTCTTTTTCGTGAACAACGTTGAGGACTATATGCACATTTCGGATTTGATTGTCACCAAGCCCGGCGGTTTGACGATTGCCGAGAGCCTTGCCTGCCACCTGCCCATGGCGATTTATAACGCCTATCCCGGTCAGGAGGAATATAACGTCAAATTCCTGCTGCGCCACCACGCGGCGATTGTGGTGGACGAGTACAACGCAGCCGAGGAAATCACCAAGCTGCTGAAGGATACCGAGCGCCTCGCCTTTATGCGCGAGAGCTGCAGGCAGCTGGCGCGTCCCAACGCGGCGGAGGACATGGTGAAGCTGGCAAAGCAGCTCAGCGGCACCGAAGAAGCCGAAAAGGAAGTACAATGAAACGGCGCATAACGGCGGCGGCGACCGCATTGCTCATGGTGCTCTGCGCCTGCGGCAATTCCAAGCAGTTTTCCGATGAGGAAAAGCTGACAGGCACCGTCACGCGCAGCAAGGACACCGCGCTGACCTACAACTACGCCGACGGCGCGCAGGAGCCGCCGTCCTCCTACAAGGACTATATCAGCGGCATGCTGGATTTTTCGCTCCGTCAGCTGCGGCAGCGCAGTCAGGACGCCAAAGAAAGCTTTGTGTTTTCGCCCGTCTCCGCAGCCCTGCAGCTCGGCGCGCTCGCCAACGGCGCCTCCGGCGACACACGGTCGGAAATTCTGCTGGCGCTGACCGGCACGCTCGGCTTAGACGATGTGAACGCCTGCTCCTCCTACCTTAAGAGCCGTCTGGAGTCGGTTAGCCGCACCGGACAAAAGGAAGCGCCTGCCGAACAGCTCACCTTTGGCGGCGCGTTGTGCATCGACAAGAGCGCTGACGTCAAAACCTCGTTTTTGCAGGCGGAAAAAGATTTTTACGGCTATGATGTGTTTCGCTATGACTACAAGGGTGAGCACGCTGCCGACAAGCTCAACAGTGCGCTCAGCGCCTACACCTCCGACAGCGGCATTGTTTTTCCCGAAGGAAGCACCGTCAACGCGGTGTCGGCTCTCGTGCTGAACGACGGCTGGGTGGAAGCCGCCGCCGAAAACGTCAAGGGCACCTTCAACGGCACAAACGGCGCACAGACCGCGGACTATTTTACCTCGTCCGCCAAGCTGCTGCACAGCGACCGCGCGGACGCCGTGCTGAAATTCACCGCCAAAAATCCGCTCAAGCTGCTTGTCATTCTACCAAAGGACGCCAACGCCTTTGACGATTATGTCAGCCGCCTTGACGCCACCGAGCTGAACCGGCTGCTCGACAGCATGGACGTCACCAAACAGGCGACAGCGGCACTGCCTGCCTTTTCCGTCAAAGCTGACAAACAAGCGCAGCCGCTTTCGGGCACCCTGACCAAATGCGGGCTTTATACCCTGTTTGGCAGCGACGCCTCCTTTTCGGCGCTGAGCTATTCGCAGTCGGTCAAAGCAGGAGAGCTGTATGAGCTTGCGCCCGATTTTTCGCTCGACCGCAACGGCATCAACACACAGACAGCCGCCGCTGCCGCGCAGACAGAACCGGCTGAGCTGACTGTTGACCGCCCGTTCGTCTTTATGCTGCTCGACAACGAGAGCAATTTGCCGGTGCTGGCAGGAACGGTTGTAAACTCATAATTCATAATTCGTTATTTGTGATAGTTAAAATCCCGTGCAGGCTGACTGCACGGGATTGTTTTATAATGCGCTGTTAAAGATTTTTGCGGCGTTGTCCATCATGCGGACGACGGCTTTTTCGCCGCATTTTTGGCTGATGGTATTCATTGCCTCGGCAAACACGTCCGGACGGTTGTGGTCCATGGAGTGGGTGTCGCTGCCGAGAATATCAATCAGTCCGCGGTCAATGAGCTTGAGCAGCTTGCGCTTGTGAAAAAACGGCGACTGCTTGGTGTAGTTGCTGATATTGGTCTGAATCACCACGCCCAAATCCTTGAGCTGGGCTATCATATCGGGATGACTCATCAGGTAATCGTATCGCTCCACATGCGGTATGACGGGAATCAGCTTGTAGTTTTGCGTCAGCTGATAAAACCGCCGCATCGTCTTTTCGGAAAAGCGCGAGCCATACGGAAACTCCGTGAGAATATACGGAGATTTGCCGTAGGTGATGCCGGACAAATCCGAATTGTTGAACATATAATCGGTCACATAGACCTCACAGCCGAGCACAATGCGAATATCCTTTGGGATATGCGGCGCAAACGCGCGAAACGCCTCTTCCCTTTCGACAAGATAATCGTCGTAGCTCAGTTCGTTGGTATAAAAATGCGGTGTGAGACAGATATTTTTCACACCCTGCTTCCGCAGATGGTCAATCAGCTCCAGACTGTCGTCCACCGTCTTGGCGCCGTCGTCAAAGGCAGGCAGAATGTGCGAGTGCATGTCATACAGCTCCATACATCACCTTAAAGCTGTGCGCAGACGAGGTCGCCCATTTCTTCGCAGGTGACCTTGGTCATGCCCTCTTCATAAATATCGGGCGTGCGGTTGGTTTTGAGCACCTCCGAAACGGCTGCCTCAATCGCCTCCGCTGCCTCGCTCTGTCCGAGAGAATAGCGCAGCATCATGGCAACAGACAGAATGGTCGCCAGCGGATTGGCAATATTCTGACCGGCAATGTCGGGAGCAGAGCCGTGAATCGGCTCATACAAACCCAGCTTGCCGCCGGAAAGGCTCGCCGAGGCGAGCATGCCGATGGAGCCGGCAATCATCGACGCCTCGTCGCTGAGAATGTCGCCGAAGATGTTGGAGGTCACTATGACGTCAAACTGCTTGGGATTGCGCACCAGCTGCATGGCGCAGTTGTCCACATACATATGGTTGAGCGTCACCTCGGGATAATCCTTGCTGACGCGGATAACGGTTTCTCTCCACAGGCGCGAGGATTCGAGCACATTTGCCTTGTCCACGCTGGTGACGCGCTTGTCACGCTTCATGGCGAGGTCAAACGCCACACGCGCAATGCGCTCGATTTCGGGAACGGTATACTGCTCGGTATCCCAGGCAGCAGGCTGAACGCCCACTTCTTTTCTGCCGCGCTCGCCGAAGTAGATGCCGCCGGTCAGCTCGCGCACAATCATAATGTCCATATTGTCGCCGATGATGTCGTCTTTAATCGGAGAGGCGCTCTTGAGAGGTCCGAAAATCACGGACGGACGCAGGTTGGCAAACAACCCCAGTGCGCCGCGAATGCCCAAAAGACCTGCCTCGGGACGGTTGTTGCCGGGCTGGTTGTCCCACTTGGGACCGCCCACCGCGCCGAGCAGCACGCTGTCGGAAGCCTTGCACTTTGCCACGGTTTCTTCGGGAAGCGGCACGCCGGTTGCGTCGATTGCACAGCCGCCGAGCAGCGCCTCGTCATAGGTGACGGTAAAATCAAACTTTTCCGCCGCCTTGTCGAGCACCTTGACAGCCTGATTGACGATTTCGGGGCCGATGCCGTCGCCCTTTAATAAGGTAATTCTGTAGTTGTTCATAAGTAAAAAGCTCCTTCTATATAAACTATTAAATACTTTTAAAATGCCGTTTATTCTTCTTTTGCGGACGGAACGCGGCTGAATACCTCCGTCACCTTGCCGCGCTGCCACAGCATGGGCGTCACGCGCACCGAATAGCCGCAGCCGTTTTCCATCGCCCACTCAAAGGGCTTTGCCTGCGGCAGTCCGTAGACGGCAAGCAGCGTCATAATCACGCCGCCGTGGGTCACAACGGCACATTCGGTGGAACCGGTTTTCATCAGTCCCTCCACAATGCTCTCAAAAATCTTGCAGACACGGCGCACAAAATCCGCGTTGCTCTCGCCTCGCGGCGGCTTGACGCTGTTGTCGCCAGCGAGCCATTTTTGAAAGTCCTCACTGTCCTTCAGCTCCTCGGCAGTCTTGCCCTCCCATTCGCCGAAATTGCACTCGCTGAGATTGGCAATCACCAGCGGCTTCCGCTCCGGAAACAACACCGCGCAGGTCTGGGTGCAGCGCCTGAGCGGACTGGAGAACACCACCGGCGGCTGCGGATAGGCGTGGGTAAAAGCGAGCTTTTTGAGCGCCAGCTTACCCTTGTCGGACAAGGGCGGATCGGTGGTGCCGATGTACTTGCCCGAGAGCGTTTCGTCTATGGCGCCGTGGCGGATAAGGTGAATGACGTAGGATTTCATAAAATCTCCCAATCTATTTACAAATTGTAGAAAATGCGTTATACTGTTTGTATAAGGATAAACCATACGCAAACATAGAACCATATTATTATACAACGATTTCAAAAGGGGTGTCAAGACTTTGAATAAGGATTTTCCGAGAATCATCACTTTTTTGCGCAAGGAACGCGGTATTACACAAAAGCAGGCGGCAGCGGATTTGGAGATTTCGCAGGCAGTGCTGTCCCATTATGAAAAGGGTGTGCGCGAATGCGGACTTGATTTTTTGGTAAAGGCGGCGGAATACTATGAGGTGAGCACGGATTATCTGCTCGGACGAACCGTGCAGCGCGTGCCGTCGTCGGTCAGCGACCTGCCCGACAGCGACGAATTTCGCCATTTGAAGGGCAACATGGTGAACCAGATCAACCGCCGTCTGCTGACAAACACCACCACGATTATCTACGACCTGCTGACACAGATGGGCAGCAAGCGCCTGACAAACACCGTCAGCAATTATTTGATGTGCGCCGAATACATGGCGTTTCGCATGATTTACGGTGCCGACGCCAACAATCCGACCAACCTCTTTACACTCGACGGCAGCCGCTTTGCGCACCAGACAGCCGCCTCCATGCTTCTCGAGACAGAACACGCCGCCGCGGTGCTGGAGCAGGAGCAGCTCTCTCTCTCCCTATCGCCCGACCTGCTCTCCGGCTACTTTGAAAAAGGCGCCTCCTCGCTGTTTAACCTCATTCAGTTCGCGGAAAGAAACGTAAAAAGCAACCTGACTAATTCGTAATTCATAATCTGCTTGCGTAACTGCAAGCCGCAATCAATGGCAGCGTTTCGGCGCACACAGCACTATAAATCGGAGCGAAGCGACCCTTCACTCAACTCTCCACTCTCAACTCTCCACTCTAAAAAAACGGCAGCCCCGAAAAAGGACTGCCGTTTGGCATTATGTATTAATAAAGGATAACGGGTGTGCCGTAAGCGGTGTTGTTGTAGATGGTCTTGACGGCGTTGTAGGGTGTGTTGACACAGCCGTGAGAGCCGTTGTAGGTATAGATGTTGCCGCCGTAGGAAGAGCGCCAGCTGGCGTCGTGGATACCGTAGCCGCCCTTGAAGCCCATCCAGTAATCGACCGGAGAAGCATAGTCGACGCCGTAGAGAACGGTGTCCATGGCGCGTGAATACATGGTGTAGTAGCCCTTGGGCGTGTCGTTGTAGCCCTTGGTGCCGGTGACAACAGGTGTGTCCACAATGACCTTGCCGTTCTTGACAAGCCACATGCGCTGCTGCGCAATGTCAATCTCCACATAGGTGGTGGGCGCCGCCACGCCGTAAATCTTGTTGGAAATGGTGACGAGCTTGGTGTGCGCGGTGCCGGTGATGGTCACGCCGTTCTTTTTATAGATGGGATAAACGCGGAAATACAGACGTGCGCCGTTGGCAAAGCGCGTGTTGGTCACAAAGGAGTTGCCGGTGGTGCTGCCTGCGGGCGTGTATTTGACGGCGTTTTTGTCGGTGGAATAATAGATGTCGTAGCGGGTCGCGTATTTGTTCTTCTTCCAGTTCAGGCTGACTCTGTAGAGCTGGGTGCTGAAATTGAAGTTCGGTGCGCACAGACCGCTCATGCAGGTGAGAACCGAGCCGGGAGAATGATACCAACAAGAGGTGTAGTTGACGCGGAATGCCACTACCTTGTAGGTGTAGATGCCGCCGTCGCTGATGTTGGTGTCGATATAACGGGTCACAGTGCCGCTGTCAATCAGCTTGACCAGCTCATACTGGTTGTTGGTCGCGGCGCTGGCACGGAACACCTTGTAGCCGGTCGCCTTTTCGTTGCGGTTCCATGAAATCTCAATGGTGTCGGAGCTGCGCACACGGCCGAGACCGGTCACCTTGGAAGGCTGGGTCGCGGTTTTGTAGAGCGTCGGCTCACCCTCGACCTTTTCGCCGTTTACGATTTTGTAGGCGGCGACTTTGTAGTGATAGGGGCTGCCCTGCACCAGACCGGTGTGGTTGTAGGTGTTGGTTGTCACCTCGGCAAGCTTGGTAAATTCGGTGTCACTGTCGGCGTTGCAGCCATAAATAACGTAGCCGTTGGCGCCGCTCACCTTGTTCCAAATCAGATTAATGTTGTTGACGTTGGTGGTGTTTTTGGTCAGACCGGTGACCTGTCCGATTTCGTCGGAGGCTCCGGTGCCGACATTTGACTCTGTCGCTTCGGTTGCGGCAACAGGCTGCACATCTGCCTGCGCGGCAACAGACTGCTCATCCGCTTGTGCCGCAACAGACTCATCTGTTTGCGCGGCGGACACGCCCAGCATGGTGAATGCCGAAAACGCCGTCAGCACCGACAGCAGCACAGCCGTCAGACGCTTTGTTCTTTTCATCAATAACCTCTCCTTTTTTTATATTGCGTATATAACGCAGCCGGATCGTGATATATCCGGCAAAACAACAGCATTTGTCGCGGCGCGCTATTCGCCGCGGTTTGTCAGTGAGCGGACAACCTCCGCCTTAAAGCGGTCAAACGGCGATTCGCCGGTGTCCGCCTGCACCCTCGGCTCCAGCTTTTTTGGAGTGAGGTTGGACGCGCCCGACTGGGCGTGCATGGGAATCAGAATATGCTCGCGCTGAATCAGCGAAAACAGCTCGCTCAGCGTTTTGGTGTCGATAATCGCCTGAATCAACTCGCTGTCCGCCTCCGTCAGGTTAGCCGGAACATAGCTGCCGCAAACAGAGCGCTTGACCTCAGCCTTGAGCCTGTCCAGCGGCAAGTCGTTTTGCTCGATAACCTCCTTGGCGCTCAGCTTGCGCGGCGTCAGGTTGGAAGCGCCCGACTGGGCATGCATCCAAATCTCTATCTGTTCATGTTGAATGAGTGCAAACAGCTGGCTCAGCGAGGTACAATCGTCAATTGCACGGAGCAAATCCGGAATTTTTTTCTTTCTGTAACCCGAACGATACGCGTTATTCACCCAATCACCTCAATCTAGTTTCCATTCCCATATTATACTAAAATTATCCGTTGATTTCAATAGCATTTTAAAAAATTCCTTGTTTACAGAAATTTAATTTTATGCTATGCTGTAAAAGAAACCAAAACTTAGGAGTGAATGCCGTGAAAAATAGGACAATTTTTTTCTGCGCTGTTTTTTCCGCCGCAGTGCTTGCCGCCTGCGGTCAGCCAACGCACAGCAGTCAACCCGAAACAACCGCTGCCACTGAAGCAGCTCCGGCAACCGAAGCCGCCACTGCCGCCGCAGCCGCAGCGCCTGCCGTTCGCTTTCAGCCGGAGGACTTCACCGCCGACGGTATGTTTCTATATTATAAGGAAACCGAAGCCGTCACCGCCAAAAACGGTATCGACCTCTCGTCCTACAGCGGCGACGCGGATTGGAGCAAGGTCAAAGAAGCAGGCGTGAGCTTTGCCATGGTGCGGCTCGGCGGCAGAGGCTACGGCACCGAGGGCGCGCTCTATGCCGACGACCGCGCGGTCGAATATATACAGGGCGCACAGGCAGCCGGCATCAAGACCGGCGGCTACTTTTTCTCGCAGGCGACAACACCCGAGGAGGCGCGTGAGGAGGCAGCCTACTGCAAGCAGCTCCTCGGCGATTTGACGCCCGACTATCCCGTCGCCTACGACTGGGAGTTCATTAAAGACGACGAAGCGCGCACCGCCGGTATGACCGTGGCGCAGACAACCGCCTGCGCACGCGCCTTCTGTGACGAGATAAAAAGCTACGGCTGGACGCCCATGCTCTACGCCGGCGACGCCGAGATGACCGCCAAGTACGATATGGAGCAGCTCGGCGACTGCGAAATCTGGTACACCGAGTATTCTGCCGCGCCCGTATTCCCCTATACTATTAATATGTGGCAATACGCGAACACCGGCGTTATCGACGGAATCGAGGGCAACGTTGACCTTGATATCCGTTTTGTCTACCATTCATGACCGTTTTGTTACGGTTTGCGGCACCGAAAAAATGACAGCTTGCAGCAGGAGAATAATACGATTCGTATAAAGATTACAGATTAAATTACTTGTCGTATAATTTACGCAAAGAATTATTGTGCAGTATGTGCATATGACGTGGAAAAATCAGGCTTATACTTAGGCAAAATATAGAAAGTTCGCCATTTCTTATTTCTCTTATTGAAATTTCAAAAATATTTGATATAATATATTTTGTAAAGATTGTTACATATTTGTAACGATTAAAGGAATAGGAGAAACAAAAATGAAACATAATGATTACAACGAAGAAATGATGTTCCTCAGCCACGACGGCTTTGAGGAGATTGAGAGCCTGTTTCCCGAGGCTAAGAAAGCTCCTTCCCAAAAGAAGGCGACCAAGCGCACCGGTATCTTCGGCAAGCGCATGAACACCAAAAAGGCTGTTCAGGCTGCCAAACAAAAAAGAACACCTAAAAAGAAATCCTTTTTTGCGGTTGCGGCAAGCATCACCGCAATTATGCTGTCGGCAGCAACCGTCGGCGCGGTTGTCACCGGCACCTTCAACACACCGCAGGCAGCGGTTGCCAAGGCTGACGCACCCAAGGGCGGCGTTCCCGAGGGCTATGAGGCAGTTCAAAACGAGGTTCCCTCTTATGAGGAGGAGTACAGCGCATCCGTTGACAACTACGACGCCGCTTCCGACGGCTACTACAGCTACTGCGGTCTGTATGTGGACGGCGAGCTGATTGGCGTAGTGGACGACTACGAAGGCTTGACCGCGGCGCTCGACCAAGTGCTTGCCGACGCTGTTAACTGCTACACCGACCCCTCCACCACCGCGGAGTTTGTCAACAATGTTGAGATTATGCCGCTCAGCTACGGCGACGCTTCCGACTTGGCGGACGTGATGGCGAGCTTCAGAAGCGTTGTTTCCATTCGTCTGGCAACCAACTGGGTTGACGAGCTGGATATTCCCGACTCCGACAACGTTCTCCGCATTGTGACCCGTATCACCTTTGTGGACGGCGAGGTCGAGGACGAAACCGTTATCGACATGCAGGAGACCGCCAAAGCAGCGGAAGAAACCCCTGACGAAGATGCGGTCACACGCTTTGAGATTGTTGAAGAAGAAGATGTGCGCCCCAACAGCAGCGTAACAGAGGAAGCGCCTGTCGCCGAGACCGAGCCGGAGCCTGCGACTGAGGCTGCCACCGAGCCTGCAACCGAGGCTGCAACAGAGCCCGAAGTGGCGGAGGAAGAATCCGCTCCCGAGGAAACAACGCCTGCAAGCAGCAACACCAGCAGCAGCTCCAACGGCTTTATCTGGCCCTTCCCCCACACCCACAACATCACCAGCTACATGGAATGGCGCTGGGGCAGAATGCACAACGGCATTGACATTGCCGGCGGCGACGACTACGGTCAGCCCTTCTGCGCTGCGGCAAGCGGCAACGTTATCTGGTCGGGCAACGACGGCGGCGGCTACGGCAACTACGTCATGATTGACCACGGCAACGGCTACATGACGGTATACGGTCACGCAAGCGCACTCGCGTGCAGCACCGGCGACTATGTAAACCAGGGCGACGTAATTGGTTATGTCGGCGACACCGGCAACGCAACCGGTCCTCACCTCCACTTTGAGATTCGCCTGAACGACGAATACATGAATCCGCTCGATTATGTATCCTAAATGCAGAAAACTGCACCTATCTATAGCAAGAACGCTCCCCACCCAAGGGAGCGTTTTTGCGTACGGCGCAGGAGAAAACTTCTCTCCTATGCCCCAATAATTACGAATGAAGAATTACAAATTACTTAAACATATATTTCGCAGTGTCGGCAACGTCGTTGGCGGTTCGCTTGACGCGCGTTATTTTTTTGCGGATTTTTGGATTTTCGTCGGCGGCGGACTTGCCGGCATACCCCACCACGGCGCCTGCAATCATGCCGACCGCCACGCCCTTGACCATATTTACCAAAGCGTTTTTGCTCACAGCCTTCCCTCCTTTTTGAAAATCGCAAGATTTGACTTGCATTATTATTCTTTACGATTTACAATAAAAAAAAGATGTAAAATAATTTTTTAACAAAAAGGACGGATACCCTATGTCAACACTCAATCTGGTACTGGTGGAGCCGGAAATCCCCCAAAACACGGGCAACATCGCGCGCACCTGCGCGGCAACCGGCGCACGCCTGCATATCGTCAAGCCCATGGGCTTTGCCATCGACGACAAAAAGCTCAAGCGTGCCGGTCTGGACTACTGGCATCTGCTCGACTTGACCTATTATGAGAATTTGGACGACTTTTTTGAGAAGAACAAGGGCGGCAGCTTTTTCCTCTTTTCCACCAAGGGCACGCACGTCTACAGCGACGTCGCGTTTCCCGACAACGCGTTTTTGCTCTTTGGAAAAGAGACGCGCGGACTACCCGAGCATGTGCTGATGCGGTTTCCCGATACGACCCTGCGCATTCCCATGATTGACGAGGCGCGCAGCCTGAATTTGTCCAATTCCGTTGCGGTTGCCGCCTATGAGGTGCTGCGGCAGTGGGATTTTCCGGCGCTCCAAAACAAGGGCGAGCTGCACCGTCACAAGTGGTCCGATGTGAATAATTTTTCGTAAAATGTGTTAAAAAATCCGCATAGACACTTGATAAAAAACGCAAAATATACTATAATAGAATTGTCTGTAGAATACGTTGTATTATGACAAAATATTAACAAGCGAAAGGATGTTTTTACTATGCAGCTTAACAAAGTATCGGTTGATGACATCAATGTAAAGGGCAAAAGAGTGCTCGTTCGCGTTGACTTCAATGTACCTCTCAAGGACGGCGTGATTACCAATGACAACAGAATCACCGCTGCTCTGCCCACTATCAAAAAGTTGATTGCCGACGGCGGCAAGGTTATCCTCTGCTCTCACCTCGGCAAGCCGAAGAACGGTCCCGAAGAAAAATTCAGCCTGGCTCCCGTAGCCGTTCGTCTTGCCGAGCTCCTCGGTCAGGATGTTGTTTTTGCCAATGACGACGAGGTTGTCGGCGAGAACGCCAAGAAGGCAGTTGCCGAGATGAAGGACGGCGACGTTGTGCTTCTGCAGAACACCCGTTTCAGAAAAGAAGAGACCAAGAACCTCGAGCCGTTCTCCACTGAGCTGGCTTCTCTGGCTGAGGTATTCGTCATGGACGCGTTTGGCTCCGCTCACCGCGCTCACTGCTCCACCGCGGGCGTTACCGACCACATCAAGGACACCGCTGTCGGTTACCTGATGCAGAAGGAAATCAACTTCCTCGGCAACGCTGTTGAAAACCCCGTTCGTCCCTTCGTTGCCATTCTCGGCGGCGCAAAGGTTGCGGACAAGCTCAATGTTATCTCCAACCTGCTTGAGAAGTGCGACACCCTGATTATCGGCGGCGGCATGGCTTACACCTTCCTCAAGGCGCAGGGCAAGGAAGTCGGCAAGTCTCTCGTAGACGACACCAAGCTCGACTACTGCAAGGACATGATTGCCAAGGCAGCTGAGCTGGGCAAGCAGCTTCTTCTCCCCGTTGACACCATGATTGCGGCTGAGTTCCCGAATCCCATCGACGGTCCCATCGACGTTGAGTGCGTTTCTGTTGACGCGATTCCTGCCGACATGGAAGGTCTCGACATCGGCACCGAGACACAGGCTCTCTTTGCTGAGGCTGTCAAGAACGCCAAGACCGTTGTTTGGAACGGACCCATGGGCGTATTTGAGAACCCGACCCTCGCGGCAGGCACCATCGCGGTTGCCAAGGCTCTGGCTGAGACCGACGCTACCACCATCATCGGCGGCGGCGACAGCGCAGCGGCTGTTATTCAGCTCGGTTTTGCCGACAAGATGAGCCACATTTCCACCGGCGGCGGCGCTTCTCTCGAATATCTCGAAGGCAAGACCCTTCCCGGCATCGCCGTAATCGCCGACAAATAAGCCGTTGCCACGGCTGGCAGGGCGCCTTTTGACCGTTGCCACGGTGGGCAGGGCGCCTTTTGACAGATTGCTATTTAGGATAGTATCATCAACGGCGCGTTTGACCTTGTGGATATGGTGACGTTTTTACAACGTTGCACCTAAATTATTAAATTATAACCATTCGGGGCGACCCTCACCGGTCGCCCTTATTTAAAACAGAAAGGGATTTTTATTATGGATAAAGCAAAAAGAAAAGCGATTATCGCCGGCAACTGGAAAATGAACAAGACTCCCAAGGAAGCCACCGCGCTGCTCAACGAGATAAAGCCTCTTGTTGCCGACGCTGACTGCGAGGTTATCGCATGCGTTCCCTATGTTGACCTTGCCGCTGCCATCGAAGCAACCGCAGGCTCCAACGTCAAAATCGGCGCCGAGAACTGCCACTGGGCTGCAAGCGGCGCTTTCACCGGCGAAATCTCCACCGGTATGCTCAAGGAAATCGGCGTAGAGTACGTCGTTCTCGGTCACAGCGAGCGCAGACAGTATTTCGGTGAGACCGACGAAACCGTCAACAAGAGAACCAAGGCTGCTCTGGCTGCCGGTCTCAAGCCCATCGTCTGCGTCGGCGAGCTGCTCTGGGAGCGCGAGTGCAACATCACCGAGGAGGTCATTGCGCGTCAGATCAAGCTCGATCTGTGGGGCGTCACCGAGGAAGAGCTGAAGAACGTCGTTATCGCCTATGAGCCTGTTTGGGCTATCGGCACCGGCAAGACCGCCACTGCCGAGCAGGCGGAGGAGGTTTGCGCCTTTATCCGTGCGCAGCTCGCGAAGCTCTACAACCAGGATGCAGCGGACGCTGTTACCATTCAGTACGGCGGCTCCATGAACGACGCCAACGCCGACGAGCTTCTCTCCAAGGTTAACGTTGACGGCGGTCTGATTGGCGGCGCCTCCCTCGTTGCGGAAAAATTTGCAGCTATCGTAAAAGCGGCTTCCAAATAAGATAGAGCAGTTATCGGCTGGTGATTTATAATTAGCGGTAATGACCGAAAAATAGTAATTCGGAGCGAAGCGACCCTAATCTCAACTCTCCACTCTTAACTCTTAACTCTACAAAACGAAAGGATTCTATATGAAAAAACCTTTAATCCTGATGATTCTCGACGGCTTTGGCTGCGGCAAAAAAGGCGAGGAAAAGGCAAACGCCATTCTCGCTGCCAACACGCCCAACATTGACAAGCTGTTCAAGGAGAATCCTGTGACCCAAATCGGCGCTTCGGGCATGGACGTTGGTCTGCCCGACGGTCAGATGGGCAACAGTGAGGTTGGACATACCAACATCGGCGCGGGCAGAATTGTCTATCAGGAGCTGACCCGCATCACCAAAACCATCGACGACGACAAGCTCAAGGACAACGAAGAAATCGTAGCGGCTATCGACAACGCTCTCCAAAACAACAGCGACCTGCACCTGATGGGTCTGCTCTCACCCGGCGGCGTTCACAGCCACAACACGCACCTCTACGGTATTCTGGAGCTTTGCAAGAAAAAAGGCTTGCAGAACGTCTATATTCACGCGTTCCTCGACGGCCGCGACGTGCCTCCGTCCAGCGCGGCGGAATATGTGGCGGACGCTGTGGCAGCCTGTGAGAGAATCGGCGTCGGCAAAATCGCCACTGTCATGGGCAGATACTACGCCATGGACAGAGACAACCGCTGGGAGCGCGTTGAAAAAGCGTATGCGGCTATTGTCTACGGCGAGGGCGTTGCGGCGGACTGCCCCGTTCAGGCGGTCAAGGACAGCTACGCCAACAACGTGACCGACGAGTTTGTGGTTCCGATTGTCGTCAAGGGCGGCGCCACCGTCAAGGCAAACGACAGCGTTATCTTCTACAATTTCCGTCCTGACAGAGCGCGCGAAATCACCAGAACACTGGTTGACCCCGACTTCAAGGGCTTTGAGCGCAGAAACGGCTTCTTCCCGCTCTACTACGTCTGCATGACGCAGTACGACGCGACCATGCCCAACGTGCATATCGCCTTCAAGCCGCAGAAGCTCACCAACACCATGGGCGAATACATCTCCTCTCTCGGCATGAAGCAGCTGCGCATTGCTGAAACCGAAAAGTACGCGCATGTAACCTTCTTCTTTAACGGCGGTGTTGAAAAGGTCTATGAGGGCGAGGACAGAATTTTGGTCAAGTCTCCCTCGGTTGCGACCTATGACTTGCAGCCCGAAATGAGCGCCTACGAGGTCAAGGACAAGCTTGTGGACGCGATTCACAGCGGCGTCTATGACATGATTATCCTCAATTTTGCCAACTGCGACATGGTCGGTCACACCGGCGTATTTGACGCGGCTGTCAAGGCGGTTGAGGCGGTTGATGACTGCGTGGGTCAGGTGGTTTCCGCTATCCGCGACATGGACGGCGTGGCACTGATTACCGCTGACCACGGCAACGCCGACAAGATGATTGACGAAAACGGCGAACCGTTCACCGCACACACCACCAACCCTGTTCCCTTCTGCGTCATCGGCTATGACTGTCAGCTGCGCGACGGCGGCGTTTTGGCGGACATTGCGCCCACCATGCTCAAAATCATGGGCTTGGAGCAGCCTGCGGAAATGACCGGCAAGAGCATTATCATCTGATTTTATCACAAATATAGAAAAGACCTCTCGGGTTTTCGCCTGAGAGGTCTTTGTTTACGGATGAATTTTTACAAATCAGACTACGCCGAGCGCCTGCAAGCCGGTGATGACATACATCAGGATAAACAGACCGCTGATGACATACATGAGCGGATGTACTTCCTTGAACTTGGCTCTTGCAAGCTTTACGATGATAAAGGAGAGGAAGCCGAACGCGATACCGTCGGTGATGGAGTAGAAGAACGGCATACCCACAACAGTGAAGAAGCAGGGGAACGCGACTTCGAGGTCACCCCAGTCAATGTCCTTGAGCGCGGAGCACATCATAATGCCGACGATAATCAGCACGGGTGCGGTCGCCGCGGTGGGAACAAAGCCGAGCAGCGGAGAGAGCACCAGCGCAAACGCGAAACAAAGACCGGTGACGGTGGAGGTCAGACCGGTTCTGCCGCCTGCCGCGATGCCGGAGGTGGACTCTACATAGGTGGTGACGGTCGAGGTGCCGAACACAGCGCCTGCGGAGGTCGCGATGGCGTCGGCGAGCATAGCTCTCTCGATTTTTGGCAGATTGCCGTTCTCGTCGAGATAGCCTGCCTTGTCGGCAGCGCCGATGAGTGTGCCGATGGTGTCAAACATATCGACCATCAGCAGGGTGATGAGCACCGCGATAATCGAAGCGATAGGCGCGGAGAACAGCTCGGGGAAGCCGACAAAGCACTTGCCGAACATGGAGAAGTCCACATGCGGCACCCAGCTGGTGGGAGTGGTGATGCCCATCGGAATATTAAACACAAACTGACAGATGTTGCCGAGGACGGCGGTGATAATCATGCCGACAAAAATCGCACCGGGTACCTTCTGGATAACCAGAATCGTCATAATAATCAATCCCACAAGAGCGAGAATAACAGACGGCTCGGTGAAGCTGGCGAGGTCAACCGCAGTAGCGGCGCCTTGGCTCTGACCGATAACGATACCGGCATTGGAGAAGCCGATCAACGCGATAAACAAGCCGATACCGGCGGAGATAGCCTTTTTGAGGCTGAACGGAATTGCCTCCACGATTGCCTTTCTGGCGCCTGTGACGGTGAGCAGAATGAAGAACACGCCGCCGATAAACACAGCTGCCAGCGCCGCGTTGGGCGAGAGACCGAAGCCGATGCAGAGTGTGTAGGCGAACACAGCGTTGAGTCCCAGACCGGGCGCCTGCGCCATCGGATAGTTGGACAGCCAGCCAATCAGCCATGTGCCGAGCGCCGCGCCGATACAGGTAGCGGTAAACACCGCGCTGTCCGCCATTGCGCCCTCATAACCCGCCGCCGCAAACGCCGGGTTGCTCTGACCGATAACGGTGGGGTTCAGAAAGATGATGTACGCCATGGTTAAAAATGTGGTCAAACCGGCGATAATCTCTGTTCTGACGTTGGTTCCATGCTCTTTGAGATGAAATAGTTTTTCCAAAGATTTTCCCTCCTGAAAATTTTTGCGGAAAAGGTCGAAATTTTTCCACTCATACATTATATACAAATATTTTCACTATTGCAATCACTTTTTAGAATTAAAGCAAAATATGACAGGATTGTTACCGTTTGATGATACATTACGCATAAAGAATTAAGAATTTAAAAAAGCCTTCCCGTTATCAAAACAAGAAGGCTTTTTCTATTCGTTAATTATGCATTACGCATTAAGAATTACGAATTATCACAGCGTCCATTCAATCCTCTCGCCAAACCTTTCCAGCCATTCATTTGTCCGGCTGAACGGCTTGCTGCCCAAAAAGGCAGGATAGGCTGCCGTCGCCTTATACGCGGAAAGCGGAGAGGGATGGGTGGAGCAGAGCACTGTTTGCATAGCATGCGGAGCGGCGTTTTTTAGCAGGGTTTCGTGCGCCTGTCTGCCCCAGCAGAGAAACACAACCGGCTGCTCCAGGCAGCTGACGGCATGCAGCACGCTGCCTGTCACCGTCTCCCAGCCGAGTCCCTTGTGCGAATTGGCGCGGTGCGCTTCAACGGTCAGCACGGAGTTGAGCAGCAGCACGCCCTGCCTTGTCCACGCCGTCAAATCGCCGCTCTGCGGAACCTGACATCCGGTGTCGCTGTGCAGCTCCTTGAAGATATTGCGCAGCGACGGCGGCAGCCGAACGCCCTCCGGCACCGAAAAGGAAAGCCCCATTGCCTGTCCGGGCTCATGATACGGATCCTGTCCGGTGATGACCGCGCGCACATCCTGCGGTGCAACCGCGCAAAGCGCGTGCAGAATGTTCTCCTGTGAGGGATAAATCTCCTTGCCGCTGTCGCGCATCGCCTGTACTTTGGCGAGAAGTCCGCGGCATGTGCCGGCGGCGTCAGGTGCTATCAAATGCAGCCACGCATTCAGGTTTTGGCGGTTCTGTTCATCCACGCTTCTTCTCTCCGTTCTTCGGTGCGCCCGTAATCTGCCAGCTGCAGCCGCAGTAGCGCTTGTCTTTTTCGGCGGCATAGATGATGCGGCTGCACACCTTGGATTTGGTTTTTTCGGTCACGGTGTCACCCATATTCATATATTCGGACATGACCCAGTCCGCCGCCTTACCAAAGGAGACAAACTCCCTGCGCATGCCGCCCGAAACGGCAATCACGCGCTTTTGAATCTTCGGCAAATCGGCTCCCTTTTGGTATTCGGGAAACGGCGAAGTCTCCGGCGCCGGCTGTGCCTGCGACTGCTCATAAATCTCCTTTAAGAGCAGCGCGTCCGCCAGTGAATTGTGATTCTGCTCCACCGGTTCACCGCGGTAGTAGGACACCACCTTTTTGAGCGCTACGCTGTGCTTGAGCGCAAAGAGCTTTTTGATAACTACCGAATAGTCGGTCAGCGCGGTGTGAATCACGCTCAGCCCGAGCTGTCCG
The DNA here is from genome assembly GCA_946407465.1 of uncultured Clostridia bacterium. Taxonomy (GTDB): domain Bacteria; phylum Bacillota; class Clostridia; order Oscillospirales; family Acutalibacteraceae; genus Ruminococcoides. Next base: position 14,087 of record CAMJOD010000003.1, on the reverse strand, counting down.
CGAAAGCTGCGGACATGCGGCAGCGTGCGCTTGAGAAAATACGCGTCGCTGTCGCCGTAACAAAAAAACTCCACCGTTCCATCCTGCGTCAGCCAGTCGAGAAAATCCGAAAACACACGGTCGGCGGACGGTGCACCGGCAAGCGCCTCGGGACGGATACCCGTAAGGTTGACGATAAACTCCGTCATCTCACCGGGCTTGGCAGGCTTTACCAAAGAATAGAACTCCCTGCCGTTCTCATCCACACAGCCGAGCGAGATAATCTCGCCCGAAAACTGCGTGGCTTCAAAATCAATAAAATATTTCATGCAAAAAATCCTTTTGCCAATTGCATACGGACACCTCCGACAAACCGTTGCTGTACCGGGGTGCGGATATGCCGAGAAGAGTTGTGCCTGTGGGCTAATACTATTCTCAAATAAAATCCTTTAACATCTGTCGTGTAAAATTTCGCATAACTGCGTTGTCGTCCTCGGAATCCGTCAGGATTCCTGCGTCCTCCGCCTTGTTCTGCGGAATTTTCCATCGACATCTGTTTTAAAGTCTTTTATCAGAGAATAGTATAAAACACCCGTATTATTGCCAAAGCTCCACCTTGCTGCTGTCCAGCCCGATGCTTTTGGCGTGGAACACCGGATTCAACCGGCGCTTTTTCTGACTCTCAAAATCCTTGAGCGCCTTGATTGCCACACCCGAGAGAATGACACAGCACGGAATATTAATCAGCGTCATGCCGCCCATGGTGATGTCCGCCATCGTCCACGCAAAGTCCATCGGCACCAGCGCGCCGACAAAGATAACCAACACGCAGAACGCGTAGAAGATGCGCATAAACAGCTTGGAGGGCATTCTCTTTTTGTTGAGGTAGGCGAGCGCGTTGTCCACATAATAGAGATTGCCGATGAGCGTGGTGAACGCAAAGAGCACCATTGCCACGGTGATAAAGATGGGACCTGCCTGTCCGAACACAGTCGAAACCGCGTTCTGCACATACGGCGCACCCGAAACGTCCTTGTTTGCCTCTACGCCGGAGCTGATGCACATCAGCGCGGTGGCGGTGCAGAGGAGCATGGTGTCGATATAGACCGAAATGGTCTGCACCAAGCCCTGCTTGACCGGATGGGTCACGTCAGCCGAAGCGGACGCGTTCGGCGCGGAGCCGACGCCTGCTTCGTTGGAATACAAGCCTCTCTTGATACCGAGAATCATGCACGAGCCGCTCAGACCGCCGAAGATGGCGCGGAAGTTGAAGGCGTCCTCAAAAATAGCGGCAAAGGTCTGCGGAATATTCATCACATGCGCAAAGATGATAATCAGCGAAATCAGCACATAGGCAATGCCCATCACCGGCACTACCTTTTCGGTCAGCTTGACAATGCGCTTGCCGCCGCCCATGACGCAAAAACCCACGGCGACTGCCAGCACGGCGCCGACAATAACAGGCGTCAGATTGGGGTCGTAGAAGCTGTAGGTGCGGAATGAATCCTGCAGGTTATAGGAACAGAGCAGGTTAAAGCCAAAGGCATAGGTGGCGATGAGAAATACGCAGAAGATACCGGCAATCACCGGCGCCTTGAGCGCTTTTTCAATATAGTAGGCAGGACCGCCAAAGTAGTGACCGTTCTTGTCCTTTTGCTTATAAATCTGGGCGAGCGTGCTCTCGATAAACGCCGACGAGGCGCCGATAATGCACATCAGCCACATCCAGAAGCAGGCGCCGGGACCTCCCAGACAAATCGCGGTGGAAACGCCGACGATATTGCCGGTGCCGACGCGTGAAGCGGTGGAAACCATCAGTGCCTGAAAGGACGAAACCTTTTGCGCCGAAGCCGGTTTTTCGACAATCAGCTTGCAGGCGGTGCCGAACAGCCGCACCTGTACGCCGCGCGTGCGCACCGTAAAATACAAGCCTGCCGCCGCTAAGACGATAATCAGTATGGGATAATACATGACGTCGTCTACTTGGTTAAAGAATTTTATAATCGCATCCAATAAGAATACCCCCTTTGTTACAGCACTTCTATTCTATCATACTTTGCGACAAAAAAACAAGTCTTTCGCAAAACAATTTGGAAAGATTGCAGTATTTTTCAAAACATGCTATAATAGCAGCGGTGAAAGAGAATGAAAAAGACGATACAGCCGTTATCAAGATGGTTTGAACAGAACAAGCGGCAGCTTCCGTGGCGGCAGGACAAAGACCCCTACCACGTCTGGGTGTCGGAAATCATGCTCCAGCAGACGCGGATTGAAGCGGTCATGGGCTATTACGCAAGGTTTATCGGCGAGCTGCCGGATGTGCAGGCGCTCAGCGAGGTTGAGGACGACCGGCTGCTCAAGCTCTGGGAGGGCTTGGGCTACTACAGCCGCGCGCGTAATCTCAAAAAGGCGGCGCAGGTGATACAGAGCGAATACGGAGGACGCTTTCCGCAGACCTATGCGGCGCTGCGCAAGCTGCCGGGCATCGGCGACTACACCGCCGGCGCGATTGCGTCCATCTGCTTTAATGAGCGCGTGCCGGCGGTGGACGGCAATGTTTTGCGCGTTCATGCGAGAATCACCGGCAGCCGCGACAATGTGCTCCTGCCTGCGGTCAAAAAATCCGTGACCGCCGCGCTCTCCGCCATCATGCCGGAGGAAGCTGGCAGCTTCAACGAGGCGCTGATGGAGCTGGGCGAGACCGTCTGTCTGCCTGCCGCGCCGCGCTGCGGCGGCTGTCCCCTAAACACTGTCTGCTTTGCGTATCAAAACGGCATGACCGCCGAGCTGCCGGTGCGCGTCAAGCAGCAAAAGCGCAGGAGCGAAAAGCTGACGGTCTTTGTGCTCACCGCGCCAAACGGCAGCATCGCCATCGAAAAGCGCGGCGGCGGTCTGCTGTCGGGCATGTATCAGCTCCCGAACGCGGCTGGATATTATTCCGAAGAAGAAATAAAACAGCTCTTGACCGCATGGCGCCTCGAACCGCTCTCGGTCACCTTTCTCAAAAGCGCCAAGCACGCGTTTACGCATATCGACTGGCTGATGGAGGGCTGGCAGGTCGCGGTCAGGGAGCCGAACGACAGGTTCCTGTGGGTCAGCCGTCAAGAGCTGCAAAGCACCTATCCCCTGCCCACGGCGTTCCGAAAAATTTGGAAACCCCTGTGACGCCGACTATTCTGTCAAATACGCCAATTTTTGTTGACATTTTCGCTGAATTATGATACTATTGTGATAGCACAGTACGCTGTACAATAATGATTTTTTATCCATCAAAGGAGGATTCACAATGGGCAAATTCGTAATGAAACCAACAGCAAGCGGCGGTTTTAAGTTTGACTTAAAGGCAGGCAACGGCGAAATCATCGCTTCCTCGCAGATTTACAAGTCCGAGGCTTCCTGCAAGGCAGGCATTGAGAGCGTGCGCAACAACTGCGCCGCGGCGGTTGAGGATCAGACCGTAGAGAACTTTGAGGTGCAAAAGCATCCCAAATATGAGGTCTACACCGACAAGGCAGGCGAATTTCGCTTCCGTCTGAAGGCAAAGAACGGCGAAATCATTGCAACCTCCGAGGGCTACAAGGCAAAGGCGAGCGCCATGAACGGCATTGCCAGCATCGGCAGAAACGCGCCTGACGCAAAGGTCGAGGTCATCGAGGCTAAATAAATTCATTCCATATATTACAAAACCGGTTCGACAGCTTGCCGAACCGGTTTTTTGAATGTTGTTTTAATTTTGCTCGCGCTGCAAGCGAAATGCCACGCTGCGACGGAGATATTCGAGATAGCTGTCGTCGCGGCACATCGCCTTGCCGGGTGCGTCGGAGAGCTTGGCGACGGGTCTGCCGTTGACATATTGCAGCTTGATGACGATATTGAGCGCTTTTTCGCAGGTATCGTTGGTGCAGAACGTGCCGATACCAAAGCTGACCTTGGCTCTGTCCTTAAAGTAGTCAAAGAGCGCCTGCGCACGGTCAAAGTCGAGGCTGTCTGAAAAGAGCAGCAGCTTGGTTCGGGGGTCAACGCCGTAGCGCTTGTAGTGGGCGATGATTTTTTCGCCCCACTCAAAGGGGTCGGCGCTGTCGTGGCGCACGCCGCTGTAGTTGTTCACCATGGAACGGTTGAAGTCGCGCAGAAACAAATCGGTGGTGATGGTGTCGGTCAGTGCGGTGCCGTTGTCGCCCTGATATTCGTCATACCAGTCGCGCATGGCGTAGTGGTTGGTGTAGGCGAGCGGAATCTTGTCGATGCCCTGATACATCTGCACATACTCGTGCGCATAGGTGCCAATGGGCGTGAGGTTGTATTTCATTGCCAAATAGACGTTGGAGGTGCCCACGCACTTGTCGGTTTCCTGTGCCAGACGGCGCACCACCACATCCTGCCACTCGCGTGAAAGACGGCGGCGGCAGCCAAATTCGGCAAAGCGGAAGGTGTATTTGCCGCTGTTGAGCGCCTCAATCTTGGCGTCGAGCTTTTCTTCGGCGGAGCGGCGCAGGGTTTGGTAGTCATATTTCATGCGGAAGTAGACCTCGTTGACAATCTCCAGCAGGAAGATTTCAAACTGCATGGCGGAGAACAGCGGACCGTCCACGACAATTTGCAGCTCGCCGTTTTCGCCGCGGCTGACGGTCACATAGTCGCGAATCGGGCGCCACAAGCGGAGAAACTCCACATAGTCGTCCTTGATAAAGCGGATGGAGCGCAAATAATCCAGCTCCTCCTTGGTAAAGCGCAGGCTGCACAGGTGGTCGATTTGGGCGTTGATTTCGTCCTCCATCTCAGGTGTAAACACAATGCCCTCGTTGCGGCACTTAAAATAATACTTGCCGCACAGGTCGGTGTGCTTGTGAAAAATCACCTGATCCATGTTGAATTTATACAGGTCGGTGTCCAGCAGGGACATAATAATCGGTTCCAGCTTCATGGTTTTGTCCTTTCAAAATTTATATGCTCGCGGTTTGCAGGTTGTCCTTGGCGGCAAGCACCGCCTTTTTCATCGCCTCATAATCGTCCCAGAGTACAGACGGCGTGTAGCGTTGCCACGCCGCTTTGTTGTCATCGATAAAGAATTGCCGCATGCGTGTGGCGGACATGTCGATGGTTTTGGGAATATACAGCTCCGCCACCGAAATACCGGAGGCGCCGTCGAACCAGTTGATGCGCCTCTCCTCCTTGCCCGAAATGAGCAAATCGGGCGTCTTGCCATAGCACATGCGCACCTGCTGCAGCACATATTCGCCCCACTTGGCGGTGTTGCCGACGCCAATATCGGGGAGCGGCCAAATGGTCACGCGGTCGCCGCAGACCTTTTGCAGCATGCTGCGGCGCGCTTCATAGGTAAAGGGATTTTTGAGAGTGCCGGACTCCTGCGAGGAGCCGACAAAAATTCCCACTCTGTCACAGACGGCGCACGCCTTGTCCACCATGTCCAGATGACCGGTGTGAAAGGTCTGAAACCGTCCGACGATAATGCCGAGTTTAAACGCTTTGTTTTTCATCATTTCCTCACAGCTTCGGGTCAAAGGCAGGCATCAGCTGCAACTTGAACAGGTTCATGGCGTGCTTTCTGTCGATAAGCGCCTTGTGCTCCAAATCGTCGATTTCGCCGGTGCGGATGTAGCGGTCAAGCTCCGCATAGGTAAAGCCGAGGTTTTCTTCGTCGGTTTTGCCGCAGAGACCGTCAATCGGCACCTTGTCCACCAAAGCGTCCGGCAAGCCGAGCAGACGTCCGATTTGCTTCATCTCGTCCACGGTCAGCATGGAACAGGGGCTGAAATCGCCGACAGAATCGCCGTAGCGTGTGGAATAGCCCACCCAGTCCTCCGAGAGGTTGCAGGTGTTGGCAACGCGTCCGTTGTGGCTTTGGGACACCGCGTAGAGCGTCGCCATGCGAATGCGCGGCGGCAGATTTTCGCGGCTCTGCTTGCTCAGCTCAAAGGGAACGGCGGCGGTGACGCCCTCTACCGCTTCCTTGATGTTGATGATAAAATGACGGATGCCAAGCGTGTCCACCAAAAGCTGCGCCATGTCGATGTCAGCCTGTTCGCCGTTGGGCATCAGCACGCCGATGACCCTGTCCTTGCCGAGCGCCTCCACACAGAGAGCCGCCACAATGGAGCTGTCCTTGCCGCCGGAAATACCAACGACCGCGTTACAGCCCTTGCCGTTTTTCTCAAAGAAATCACGAATCCACTGCACGCATTCATTTTTTACTTTTTCCGCGTTAAACATATTGTTTCCTCCAGTTTTTATAGTCATTTCACTTGTATCTGGCAGCTTGCCATGGTCGCCAGCGCCGCCTCGTGTGCCTGCGGCGTCACGCCTGCGCAGCCTGCCGCGTCAACCGCGATCGGCACCTCGGGAAAGTGCGCCTTGAGCAGCAGCGCGTTGCTCACCACGCATATATCGGTGCAGAGCCCCACCAGCTCCAGGGTGAAGTCCTCCTCCCCTGCGGCTGTTTTTATCAGTTCAGGCAAACCGACGGAGCCGAAGGTGATTTTTTCGACGGGTGTGTAGCCCTTTTCGTCAAGCGCCGCGGCAACGGCTTTGTCAAGCTGCCAGCCGTCGGTGCCCTTGACGCAGTGCGGCACCGGCAGATGTTTGCCCTCGGCGGTGTCCATGTAGTTGTCATAGTGGGTGTCGAGCGTGGCGAAGATCTCACCGTCAAAGCGCCTGATTTTTTCGGCGACATACGGCACAATCGCAACCGCCTCTGCGGTGCCGAGCGCGCCGTCAACAAAGTCCTTTTGCATATCGACAACGATCAAAAAATGTTTCATACAAATTCATCCTTTCACGGTTTTTCTGCGGTACAGCTTGGCAGGACGGTGGCCTGCCCCTTGGGTAAACGCGTCGGTCTCCTCCACATACGCCGCGATTTTGCGGCGGAAATTGGCAGGCAGCACCGAAATATTCATGATGGTCTCCTGCACCTTTTGCAGCTGCGTCAGCGTAAAGGTCTCGGGCAAAAAGTCAAATATATGCTCAAATTCCCTGGCGCCGCTGCGCAGCATGGACAGCGCCGTGGCAATGATCCGCGCATGGTCAAACGCGAGGCCGCCGCTCTCCTTGATGCGGAACGAGGTTTTGCCGAAGCCGGTGCTCTCCTCCTCCAATACGGCGCGGAGCGTGACGTCGCGGTAGCAGAGCGTCAGAATATAGTCGCCGCCGGCGTCCCGGGCAAAGTCAACGTCAAACCACTGGGCGTCCGAGGCGTCGTCGCCCGAGTGCTGCGCCTGCTCCTCACTGATGATGGAGACAAAGGCGTTGGAGATAATCCAACCTCTGGGGTCGCGGTTCGGTTCGCTGAACAGCCCAACCGAGAGCAGCGACGCCGGCTTGACCGCCGTTTCTTCCTCCGCCTCGCGCAGCGCGCATTGCTCGATGGTTTCGTCGGGATTCAAAAATCCGCCCGGCAGCGCCCAGCAGTCCTTGAACGGATGGCCGCCGCGCCGAATCAGCAGCAGCGCCAGCTTGGTGCCGGAATTTTGGCGGTAATTGTCGTTCTCCTCCTCGCGGATAGTAAAGGCGACAATATCCGCCGTGACCGAGGGACGCGGATAGTTGTCCTGACGGTAGGTCTTTAAGAAATCTTTTTCTTCGGACAAATCATCATCTCCTTTGTTTTTATCAACTTAATAATATCATATTGTTTATAACATGTCAAGAGTTTTCTGAAAATTATGTGAATTAAATTGCATTTTTTTAAATGGTATGGTAAAATGGTGCCGAAATGGAGGTTTTTGCCATGAAAAGATTATTGTCGATATTATTAACCCTCGCATTTGCCGGCACGCTCTGCGCCTGTTCGCAGTCCGGTTCCGGCAGCTCCGTCGCCACAACAGCCGCGACGGAGGATTCCGCACCGGCAAGCACAGCGGCTGCCAAAGCCACCAAACAGCAAATTCTGGAAGATACCATGAAGACCTACGATTTGGAAGGCGTAGCGATTGTGGTCAAGGACGGCAAGACGGTCTGTCAGGCAGCGACCGGCATTGCCGACCCCGAAACAGGCGAAGCGAGCACCACCGATTCACTCTACTGCGTCGGCTCCATCGGCAAGCAGTTCTGCGCCACGGCGGTCATGCTGCTGCAGCAACAGGGCAAGCTGTCCACCGACGACCTGCTCGGCAAATACTATCCCGAATGTCCCTACGGCAGCGAGGTGTCTCTCAGCCAAATGCTGAGCATGCGCTCCGGCATTGCGGAATTTTACGACACCGCCTACGACGGACACAACCTCAACGAAACGCCTGTGGGCGACCTCGCCAAGGTGCTGACCAACGAAGGCACCGCTGAGGGCAACCGCGAGATTTTGACCGAATGGCTGTTTGCGCAGCCGCTCGTGTTTGAGCCGGACACCGAGCATATGTACTGCAACTCCAACTTCTTTTTGCTCGCCTCGATTGTGGAAAAGGTCTCGGGCGAGAGCTATGAGGACTTTGTCAGAGAAAACATTTTTGAACCGCTCGGCATGACAAACAGCGGCTTTGTGGACGAGATGCTCGACGATCCGCGCCTCGCAAAAAATTCGCAGGCTGACAAAGCCAAAACCGTGTATGTCGGCATCACCAGAGGTCTCGGCGATATTGTGACCTGTGCCGAGGATATGAAAAAGTGGATGGTCTCCTTTTCCGAGGACAAGCTGCTGACCGCCGACAGCAAGCTACAGATGATGTACGACCCCGACGAGGACGGCTACGGCTTTGGCATCAGCCCCTATGACGGCAACTGGTATCACTCCGGCGTTTTTACTTCTTATCTCTCCTTTGACTACATCATGCCGTCAAAGCGCGGCGGTATCTTCTTGGTGACCAACAACCAGGACACCCTGCGCGGCGACCTGTCCACCATGTGCGCCGAGCTGATTGACAAGCTGATGTAAAAGTTTTTGATTGACGCGACAGCAAAAAAGTGCTATACTGTTGATTGTAATTTTATGAAAATACTGTTTTAACAGTATCAGAAAGGAAGTAATAATATATGTATGTTACCTGCTTGGATTTGGAGGGCGTTCTGGTTCCCGAAATCTGGATCGCGTTTGCGGAGGCGACGGGTATTCCCGAGCTGAAAAAAACGACACGCGACGAGCCTGACTACGACAAGCTGATGAACTACCGTCTCGCTATTTTGAAGGAGCACGGTCTGGGACTGAAGGAAATTCAGGACGTTATCGCAACCATCGACCCGATGGAGGGCGCCAAGGAGTTTTTGGACGAGCTGCGCTCCGTCTGTCAGGTGCTGATTCTCAGCGATACCTTTTCGCAGTTTGCGGCGCCTCTGATGAAAAAGCTCGGCATGCCCACCATCTTCTGCAACGAGCTGGTTGTGGGAGAAAACGGCGCCATCACCGGCTACAAAATGCGCTGCGAAAAGTCCAAATACACCACCGTAAAGGCGCTGCAGTCCTGCGGCTTTGAGACGATTGCCAGCGGCGACAGCTACAACGATTTGGGCATGATCAACGCCAGCAAGGCAGGCTTCCTGTTCAAAAGCACCGACAAAATCAAGGCGGACAATCCCGATTTGCCTGCCTTTGAGACCTACGACGAGCTGCTTGCGGCAATCAAGGCAGTCATTGCCGGTTAAATTCAACCGAATAAGACATCAGCGTCCCCAAAGCCAAAAGCCTTGGGGACGCTTTTTGCACCAAAAAAGCCAAAGGGAACCTCTCATTCGCCGCCGCATATAAGCACGACGCCGAACCGAGAGATTCCCTAAACTTATTTTTCTCTGACAAAAAGTATTGCTTTAGAGCAGCTTCAAACGCGAGCTGCCAACCCTTGACTCCACTTCAAGTTCCGAAACGCGGATTGGGTGCAGCGTCACGCTGCCTTAGCCGACTTTGCGGTTTACTTCGCCAAAGCAGTTGAAGCGGAACAGCTTGCTTTCGTCTTTTTGGTTCTCACAGAGAATGCTCGCCTCGGCAATCTTGCCGCCCTCAATCAGCTTGGTCAAGCCGACAAGCTGGCACAGTCTGGATCTGAGATTGAGCTTGTCGCCTTCGTTTGTTACAAGATATACGTTGCCCTCGCAGGTATCCAGCACGGCGAGGAACTCAGCCACATCAATATTGTGTAAATCCATAATAGGCTTCATGTTACGTTTCCTCCTAAAATTCATGTGATCCGCTCCGATGGAGCCGACCGGAAAATGTTTCGTGCGCCATTTACCATTTGGCAAATCATGATTTTTTATCGACCTTTTGCTATTCAGCTTCAACCCGGGTGTGTGTTTGAATAAGCCGATGGCGTCAAGCGGACTATTGACTTGACACTCTCTATTATACGCAGCTTTTCGGAAAAGTCAACAATTTTGAAACAGTATATTTGTGCAACGTGCTGTTTGAATGTCGGTTTTAACCAACTAATTAGCATTTTAATTATGCAATATGCACATCTTATTGCCTGATGAGAATTAACTATGACATTTTTTTAACAATTATTTTAAGCAGTATTTACAGTTTAATTCCCTTTTGGCAAAAAGATAATTGACTTTTTGCCAAACTTTTCCGCCTTTCTCTATCTTGGGCGTCCTATCAGCGCACACACCATATCTTGTATGCGGCGAAGCGGCAGCCCTGATAAGCAGAGCTGCCGCGCCTAAATCATATGAGATTTTTATGCTGCCGCCAGCATACGCGCGATGTTGGTAACATCGCGAACATTGAGAACGCCGTCGCCGTTGACGTCGGCGGCTGTCTGCGCCGTCTCGCTGAGCGTCGTCATCTCACTCAGAAAGCGCTGCAAAGCGGTGCAGTCCTGAATGGTAACAGTGCCGTCCAAGTCCACGTCACCCGGCAAAACCTCCGGCAGCGCGACAAAGGTAACGTTGTCATGCGCACCGGCAAAGGTCTCCGCCGCGGAGCCCTCATAGCCGTAAAGAGTCAGCGAGGCAAGATTAAACGCGGTTCTGTCGCCAAATTCGGTCAGCGAACGCGGACAGGTCATCTCTGTCACGGCGGAATATGTCAGCGCGTAGTCGCCGATAGAGGTCACACCATTGTTCAGCCGCAGCGATGTCAGCTTTTCGCAGTGATAGAAGCAGCCGTTGCCGATGGTTTTGACCGTGGACGCCATTTTCAAATCGGTCACGTCGGTATAGGCGAACGCGTATGGATGGAGCGCGGTAATACCCTCGGGAATCGTGTAGGAGCCGGAAACAATCGCTTCGAGCAGCACGGTGCCGTCCAGAATGAAGGCGTTGTCGCGGTATCGGATTCTGCCGTTAGCCTTGACGTCTTGCAGCGCCGTGCAGTCGGCGAACGCAAACGGCTCAATCGCCTCCGTTTCGGGCGGAATATTGATGGTGGTGAGCGCCGTGCAGCCCTCAAAAGCATTCATATCAATCTTCTTTATCGAATCGGGCAGCACAACCTCGCGCACGTTCGTTTCGTAGGAAATGAATTGTTTGCCAACCGAAACAATCGGCTCGCCGTGATAGGTGTCCGGCACCGTCAGCTTTTCGGGCATGACCTTGCCGTCGTACTGATAGACCTCGTAGCCCTCATACTCGCGGTTATAGCGGATGGAAAACAGACTGTCACGGTCACGCACCTGATAGTCACGCGGCGCATCCATGCTGTAGCCTGCCTCGACCTCGTAATAGTTCACACCGTCCGTCACCATCGCGTTGCGGTGACCGGAGCCTGCCATGCTGTCGCGGTTGCCGTTGCGATCCCACGCGTCCAAGCCAATCATTTTTGCCATCTCGACAATGGTATAGGTCGAAGCCCAGCAGTCGCCGCCGCCAAACACCACCATATCGGTGAAGGTGCTGTAATTGACATTGTATTCCCTGTCGGCGGCAAATTTTGCAATGACCTCCACCTTTTCCTTGGTGGTCATGTCCGCGCGGATATTTGCGTCAAGATAGTTCTGCGCCGTGGTTCGGGCATAAATATCCGCATAGTTTACGACATGCACTGTGGCATAATAGGTTTTTCCGTCCGCCGTTATCTGCACATATTGGTCATCGTAGGAAATATGACTGGTAATCTGATCCGGCGTTTTTCCTTCCAGCGGACTGTAATAGCCCCAGCCGCCGTACCAGTAGACGTTGACAACCTTTGGAGAAACCGTGGTTCCCTCCACCTCCAAATCGCTGCCGCGAATTGCACGACAGCTCACCTCGGAAGCGCCCTCCACCGCAAAGGTAAAGGACTGCGGATAGTCGTCGGGAATCGAAATAACCGCCTTCTCCGCTTCGTCCAGCGCATAAATCGTTACATCCGTCGCGTTGAGCGACTGTTCCGCAGCCGACGCCGCAAACGGCACCGCGCCGAGCAGCAGGCAAACCGCGCACAAAACCGCCGTGACAGCGCAAAGACGCCTGTACTTTTTCATCAAAATAACCTCCCTGATAATATCTTTAGATTTATTATATAATATCTTTCAGTGAAACACAAGAGACAAACAGCTGTTTTTTACTAACGAAAGCAACCGGCCGACTCCGAGGAACCGACCGGCGTTTCTATATTATATAGGATAATATGGATTATTTAAAGTAGTTCACGCCGCTCTCAAAGATTTTTTGATCCTTGGCAAACGGAACGTTTTGATAGAGATTGTCGCCCTTGCGTTCGCTGTGACCCATCTTGCCCAGCACTCTGCCGTCGGGCGAGGTGATGCCCTCGATTGCGCAGACAGAGCCGTTGACGTTGTAGGCGATGTCGCCGCTCGGCTTGCCGCTGAGGTCAACATACTGGGTGGCAATCTGTCCGTTTGCCGCCAGCGCCCTGACGGTTTCCTCATCCGCCATAAAGCGTCCCTCGCCGTGCGAAACGGGAATCGCGAACACGTCGCCTGCGTTCACACCGGCAAACCACGGCGATTTGACAGAGGTGACGCGCGTGTATGCCATGTGAGAGATATGTCTGCCGACGGTGTTGAAGGTCAGCGTCGGGTCGGTGGACTTGAGCGGACGAATCTCGCCATAGGGCACCAGACCGAGCTTGATGAGCGCCTGGAAGCCGTTGCAGATGCCGAGCATCAGACCGTCGCGGTTTTTGAGCAGCTCATTGACCGCCTCGGCAACGCGCGGATTGCGGAAGGTGGTGGCGATAAACTTGCCGGAGCCGTCCGGCTCGTCGCCGCCGGAGAAGCCGCCGGGCAGCATAATCATCTGCGAGGTGCGGATAATCTGCACCATGCGCTCGATTGTCTCTTCAATGCCCTGCTGCGTGAGGTTCTTGACAATCAGCATATCCACCTCGGCGCCTGCCTTTTCAAAGGCACGCGCGGTGTCTACCTCGCAGTTGGTGCCCGGGAACACCGGAATAAAGACCTTGGGCTTGGCGGTCTTGATGGCGGGAGAAGCGGTGCTGCGTGCGGTGTAGAGCGGTACGTCCACCGTGACAGCCGGACACTCCGCCTTGGTCGGGAATACCTTTTCGAGAGGCGCCGTCCACGCCTCGGTCAGCGCCGCGACGGAAACGGACTTGCCACCCATGGTGACAGCGCCGTCGTCGGTGACGGTACCCAAATCATACTGCAATACGGATGCGTCGAGCGCAGCGCCGTCGGCAAGCTCCAAAACAAGCGAACCGGACAGCGGCGCGAACAGTTCTTCGTTGGTCAGCTCCTTGGCAAAGCGGAAGCCGAAGCCGTTGCCGAAGCACGCCTTGCAGACGCAGGCTGCCGCGCCGCCCTCCTTGACAACGGAAGCGGAGCGCACCTTGCCGGCGTCCATCAGCGCATAGACCGCCTTGTACATGGCGACCAGCTTGTCCCAGTCGGGCATCAGGGTTGCCTTGACCTCGGGAACCGGCACATAGAGCACCTTGGAGCCTGCCTGCTTAAACTCGGCGGAGACGGTCTTGCTCGCCTTGGTCATGGCGACCGCAAAGCTGACAAGCGTCGGCGGCACATCAATATCCTCAAAGCTGCCGGACATGCTGTCCTTGCCGCCGATAGAGGGCAGACCGAGCTTTAGCTGTGCCTGCATGGCGCCGAGCAGTGCGGCGGCAGGCTTGCCCCAGCGCGAGGGAACGTCCTTGAGTCTTTCAAAATATTCCTGGAAGGTCAGTCTGGCGGTCAGCGGATTGGCGCCGATTGCCAACAGCTTGGAGGTGGATTCGACCACCGCATACGCCGAGCCGTGGAACGGGC
>CAMJOD010000002.1 GCA_946407465.1 uncultured Clostridia bacterium | reverse complement strand
GGTGGGCTTTGCTTCCGTCGGCTCGGTCAAGGGCTGTGTGGCATAGGTGGCAGGCACTGTCGGCGCGGCGGTCGGCTTGACGGTTGGGCTGACAGTCGGTGACACGGTTGGCTTGACGGTTGGGCTAACGGTCGGTGACACGGTGGGCTTAACAGTCGGAGAAAGGACGGGTGAAACATTCGGTGCTGACTGTGATGATGAAGGCGCCTGCGATACTGCCGCTGTTGACGGCGACGAAGGAGCGGCTGTCGGCTGCGTTGTTGACGGTGAGGCAACTTGGACGGTTTCTGTCACCGCCGCGGAAGTGTCCGTTGGCGTCACGGTCTGAAAAACCGTTGGCGGCGACGGCTCGGGCAGCTGCCGCAGGTTCAGGAACAAGGTCAGCGCCGCGGCGGCGATAATCAGCAGCGAAGCAGCCGCGCCGATTACGGAGGGTCGGAGAAGGAACGGCGGCTTATTTTTCTTTCTAGGAATCATCAGTGCGTTCTCTATCCATTCCTCGGGCGTCCGCACGCTTTTCAGCTGCCGAAAATCCTTGTCAGTCACTGGCATCACCTCCGTAGATGGATTTCAAAAGCTCGCGTCCGCGTTTGAGCAGGGATTTGACGGTGTTCTCGTTCTTTTGCAGGATGGCGGCAATCTCCTTTACCTTGTATTGCTCGCAGTAGTAGAGATAGAGCACATCGCGGTATTTGGCTGGAGTTTTGCACAGCGCCCACGACATGTCGCTGCGCTCAAAATCAAACGGCACGCTCTCTGTGCAGGGCGCGGAAAGAATCGCGGTACGGCGGTTTTTGCGCATATAATCGGCACATTCGTGAATCGCCACGCGAATCAGCCACGCCTTGAGGTGCTCCTCGCTCTCCAGCTTGGGCGCTTTTGTCCAGAGCTTGGCAAAGGTGTTTTGAAAACAGTCCTCCGCGTCGGCATAGTTCTGCAAGCGCATCACGCACACGCCCGTCACCGTATCGGCATACCGCCGCACAGCCTGCTCGAACGTCAAACCCGCAAAAGCCTTTCCGCTGTTCACCTGTTCCCCTCCTTTGATAATAATACGGTGCAAAGTGTCGGTTTGGTTGCAGAACAATTTGGAATTTGGAATTTTGAAATGTGGAATGAAGGGTCGCTTCGCTCCGATTTATAATGTTGCGTCCTCACGCTCAGACATCGCTATAAATTGAAAAAGTGCTCCGATTTCGCACCTTATCAATTCATTCGGGTCGCAACGGATTCGGGAGTACTATGCTGTCCGTCCCGACCAAAATTCTACATTCCAAATCAATCTTTCTACTTCCAAACTCAAAAAAGCGCCCAAAAACAGGCGCCTTTTTGAATGAATAGATAATTTTGATGCCGCCGTTGATGAAGCTTTCCAAACGGGAAACCGTTTCAAACGGCGGCTTTGGGCGCAGCGTCACGCTGCTTTTATTTTTTGGCGTGGATTTTCTTTTCCTCGCCTCTTAATAATCTTTTGATATTTTCCTTGTGCATGACGATGGCGAAAATGCCGATCAGGAGCGCACAAATGGCGGAAATCAGGACGTACCACAGGCACGGACGGGTGAGCAGGTGGTCGAATACAAAGGTCACAAAGAAGGTGTAGGGCGCATACAGCGCGGCGCCTGTGATGCTGGCGAGAGAGATGATTTTGCTGATGATAAAGACAATCAAGAACGTTCCCAAAATCAGCATAAATACGCGCCAGTCGGAGGCGAGCATGAGCGCTGCCGCCGTGACGATGCCCTTGCCGCCCTTAAAGTGAAAATAAAGCGGAAAGGAGTGACCGAGAATGCAGAACACGCCTGCAAAGTATTTGACACAATTGAGGAAGCAGCGGCGGAACCACTCGTCCTCCATCGGAAGCTTGGCAAACCATACAAACAAAAAATACGCGATAAACACCGCCGCGATGCATTTGAGCGCGTCGCACACAATGGTGATAATTGCCGGCACCTTGCCCACCGAACGGAGCACGTTGGTAAAGCCTGCGTTGCCGCTGCCCATGTCGCGGATGTCGCGCTTGCCCTTGGTGACAATCTTGGTGACGATAACCGCCGGATTGATGCTGCCGATCAGATAGGCGATAACCGCCGCCGCCAAAAACAGATACCAGTTGGCGGCAAAAATGTTGACTAATGTTTGAAACACTACTTCTCTCCCCTTTCGCGCACAATCATTTTGACGGGAGTTCCCTCCAGCCCAAACGCTTCACGGATGCGGTTCTCGAGATAGCGCAGGTAGGAGAAGTGGAACAGCTCCTTGTCGTTACAGAAAAAGACAAAGGTCGGCGGCTTGACGCCTGCCTGCGTCATGTAGAAAATCTTCAGGCGCTTGCCCTTGTCGGAAGGCGGCTGCACACGCGTGGTCGCCTGCGCCAGCAGCTCGTTGAGCATGCCGGTGCGAATACGGAGATTGGTGCTTTGCCAGCACATCACAATCGCCTCAAAAAGCTTGTCAATGCGCAAGCCCGTTTTGGCGGAGATAAACACCTGCGGCGCATAGGACATGAACGCAAAATCCGCGTCGAGCTTTTTGCGGAACTCCTGCATGGTTTTGTCGTTCTTTTCAATCGCGTCCCACTTGTTGACAGCGAGAACACACGCGCGTCCGGCGTCGTGCGCCAAGCCTGCCACCTTTGTGTCCTGCTCGGTGATGCCCTCGGTCGCGTCAATCATAATCACGCAGACGTCGCTGCGCTCAATCGCCATTTTGGCGCGGAGAATGCTGTATTTTTCAATATCGTCATAGATGCGGCTCTGACGGCGCAGTCCGGCGGTATCGGTCAGATTGAATTTGCCGTAGGCGTTTTCCACCTGCGTGTCAATCGTGTCGCGCGTGGTGCCAGCAATATCCGACACAATGCAGCGCTCCTCGGCGGTTATCTTATTGATAAGAGAGCTTTTGCCGGCGTTCGGCTTGCCGATAATTGCCACGTTGACAATCTCGTCGTCCTCCTCCGCTTCGCTGTCAAAATGAATATATTCAAAAACGCGGTCGAGCAGGTCGCCTGTGCCGTGGCCGTGAACCGCCGAAACCGCCACCGGCTCGCCCAGCCCGAGGTTGTAGAACTCATAAAACTCCATCGGCGGCTCTCCGACGGAATCACACTTGTTGACGCAGAGCACCACCGGCTTGCCGGATTTTTGGAGCATTTGCGCCACGTCCGCGTCGGTGGCAACCACGCCGCTTTTGAGGTCGGTGACAAGAATAATCGCGGACGCGGTGTCGATGGCGAGCTGTGCCTGACGGCGCATCTGCGAAAGAATCACATCGTCGCTCTTGGGCTCAATGCCGCCGGTATCCACCACCATAGCCGTGTTGCCGCACCACTCGGTCTCGCCGTAAATGCGGTCGCGCGTGACGCCCGGCGTATCGTCCACAATGGACAGCCGCTGTCCGATTAATTTATTAAACAGAGTGCTCTTGCCGACATTTGGTCTGCCGACAATCGCGATAACGGGTTTTGTCATGAAAACACCTCCGCTTTAGTGAAATTTGGAATTTGAAATTTGGAATTTCAAATGAAGGGTCGCTTCGCTCCGATTGATAATGCCGCGTACAGATGCACAAAAATCAACAAAAAACAAATCACGCAGCATACGGATTCATTCGGGAAGCCGGCTTTTCGGAACAGCCACGCTGTCCGTCCCGACCAATTCCAAATTCCAAATTCCACATTCCAAATTAAATGAAAAAGGGGCGCACAGATAGTCTGCCGCCCATGATTTTCATGCTATTTGATTAAGCTTCTTTCTTTACGACAACCTGTCTGCCCTTGTACATGCCGCAGTTGGTGCATGCCTTGTGGGCTGCCGTCAGCTCGCCGCAGTTGGGGCAGGTTACGAGTGTGGGAGCTTCGAGCTTCCAAACGGATGAACGTCTTGAGCTTTTTCTGGCGTGTGAAGTTTTTCTGGCGGGTACTGCCATGACAAACGACCTCCTTATATGTAGTTTAATCCATAAGCTGTTTCAGAATTTCCAGCCGCGGGTCAACGGTCTTGCCGCTGCACGCACAGCTGCCCGTGTTGAGATTGACACCGCAGGTGGGACAAAGTCCCTTGCAGTCCTCTTGGCAGAGGTTTTTTTGCGGCAGGTTGAGCAGAATGTCGGTGATGACCACCTCGTCCAGCTCCACGGTAAAATCCGGTGTTTCAATATAATCGTCATTGCCCTCGTCCACCAAGGTCTGCGCGAGATTGTGTACAAAGGTCTTGTCCTCACGCCGCGTGAACAGCTCGCCGCAGCGGTCACAGCTGCGCGTGTAGACGTAGCCGCAATGAAGCGTGAGCGTTACCAGTCCGGCGCGGTTGCGGGCAATCGCGGTGACAGCGACAGGCGAAGTGAATGGAAAAACCCCGTCCATGTCGATTTCGGAGATATCAAGCTCGTAGCTAAGCTGTTGTTCGAGTCCCTCATTGAGAAAGACCGATTTGAGTTCAAAAAGCATGATGACACCTCTGCCCATAACAACGCATATTAAAACGCTGTCTACTATTATACAAAAGGTTTGACCCTTTGTCAACAAGAAAATTCGATAATTTTTTGAAAAGTTTTGTTTTAGCGTTGAGAGTGGAGCGTTAAGCGTTAAGTGAAGGGTCGCTTCGCTCCGGTTTGTAATGCCGCGTGTGTATATCACAACAGTTGATTGCAACGGCAGGCAGTGAGTCGCCGACGGTTCGAAGCCGCCGCGTTGTCCGTCCCGACCAAATCTCAACTCTCAACTCTCAACTCTTAACTCTCAACTCTCAACTCTACAAGCTCTAAAGCTCTCAGCTTCCCATATACATCATGCTGTTTCTCCAGCTGACGTTAACGCTGACCTCGTGGTCGGGCATGACAAAGCTGAGCTCGTAGCCGCGGTCGGTGTAGGTCAGCTTATAGTCGGCGCCGTCTACCGAAAAGCTGTAGTCGGTGTCGGTGGCGATGAACGGATAAATCAGCGTTACCTGCTCACCGGCGCGGTAGCTGTCCTTTGCGTTGGAAAAGCAGCTCTTGTTTTTGTTGTAGTGTACCTTGTATTTCATACGACACCTCTGTATGATAAAAGTCGGCTCATACCAGCGCATGAGCCGACGTGTACCTGTGTCTGAATTAAAAAATCCGTCAATAGCCGCGTTCAAAAAGGCAATAGCCAAAACAACCGCAAAAGCCTTTTCTGACGCGGCGTTTATGAACGGTCATCTCTACATCCGTCTATTCAAAGCCGCGCCGGATGCAGCGTCACGCTGCCACGCTGCTTAGACTTTTTCGCAGACGGCGTTGATGCTGTCGGGAATGTCCGCTTCGTCCGCGGAAATCAGCAGAACAATGTTGGTGGAGCAGGTTTCGGAAAGGTTTTGCAGCTTTTTGGTGAACTCCTCCAAGCCTGCGATGCCCTCTTTGCAAATCTTAAAGGTGGAATCAACCAGAATATCCGTTACGTCGTAGTTGCCGGCGCAGATGCCGCTGATGAAGCCGTAGAGCATATCAAAGCCGCTGATGGCATACTGGTCGGTGTCAATCAGTCTTGCCTTGTGGGTCACGTCATAGGTGAGCTTTGCACCCTTTTCGATAACAACAACGTTACCGTTGGAAGCCGCAACAGCCTCGTTGGCGCGTGCAATTAATTTTTTGGTCTTGCCTGTACCTTTTTTTCCGATAAGTAAAGTAACCATTTTAAGTTCCTCCTGAATTTTATAGTAAAGGGCACCTCTCATGGGCAGCCGCATCATGCTTGCGGCGCCCAAAAGTGATGTGTTTCAAATTAGCCGAGTCTTGCTTCCAGCGCAGCCTTTTGCGCTTCGTAGCCGGGCTTGCCGAGCAGGGCAAACATATTCTTCTTGTAGCTCTCAACGCCGGGCTGGTTGAAGGGATTGACGCCCAGCATGTAGCCGGAAATCGCGCATGCCTTCTCAAAGAAATAAATCAGATAGCCAAGCTCTGTCTCGTTCATCTCGGGAACGCTGAGCACGATGTTGGGAACACCGCCGTCGTTGTGCGCCAAAACGGTTCCCTCAAACGCCTTGCGGTTGACAAAGCCCATGGTCTTGCCGGCGAGGAAGTTGAGTCCGTCCACATTGGTGGGATCGGTGCCCAGCGTGACCTCTTTTTTGCACTTGTCAAACAGCACAACCGTCTCAAACATAGTGCGGCTGCCGTCCTGAATGAACTGACCGAGAGAATGCAGGTCGGTGGAGAAAATGACGCTCGCCGGGAAAATGCCCTTGTTGTCCTTGCCCTCGCTCTCGCCGAACAGCTGCTTGAACCATTCGGACATCATGGTGTAGGCAGGCTCATACGAAACCATGATTTCCATCGTCTTGCCCTTGCGGTAGAGAATGTTGCGGATTGCGGCATATTTGTAGCAATCGTTTGTCATCAAATCATCGTTGGCAAGCTCCTCCTGCGCCTTCTGAGCACCCTGCATGAGCGCGTCAATGTCAGCGCCGGAAACCGCGA
This sequence comes from uncultured Clostridia bacterium, assembly GCA_946407465.1. Classification (GTDB taxonomy): domain Bacteria; phylum Bacillota; class Clostridia; order Oscillospirales; family Acutalibacteraceae; genus Ruminococcoides. The sequence continues at coordinate 37,402 of CAMJOD010000002.1, read as the reverse complement.
TGGGCAGCAGACCGACAGCCGTAAGAACCGAGAAGCGGCCGCCGACGTCATCGGGCACCACAAAGGTCTCGTAGCCCTCCTTGTCCGCCAGCTCCTTGAGCGTGCCGCGCGCCTTGTCGGTGGTGCAGTAGATACGCTCACGGGCGCCGTCCTTGCCGTACTTGTTCTCGAGCATTTCGCGGAATACGCGGAACGCGATTGCAGGCTCGGTGGTGGTGCCGGACTTGGAAATCATGTTGACAGAAACGTCCTTGCCCTCGCAAAGCTCAATCAGCTCAGCCAGTGCAGAGGAGCTGATGGAATTGCCGGTGAAGAAAATCTGCGGCGTGTCCTTGCAGGTGAGATTGTAGTTTTGAGAGGTCAAAAATTCGATTGCGGCACGGGCGCCGAGGTAGGAACCGCCGATGCCGATAACGACAAACACGTCGGTGTCCTTTTTGATTTTTTCAGCCGCCGCCTTGATGCGCGCAAATTCCTCTTTATCGTAGTTGGTGGGCAAATCCAGCCAGCCGATAAAATCGTTGCCCAGACCGGTGCCGTTATGCAGCGCAGCATGCGCCGCCTTGACTTGTTCGGCTACCCCCTGATATTCTTGCTCGCCGATAAAGCCCTGTAAATACTTGTCTGTTAATTTTGTAGCCATATGGTTATTCCTCCATAAAATATTAATTAAGTTTATTATACAATAAGACAAGCTATTTTGCAAGGCTTTTTTGCTTTTTAGTGGTAGTCTTTGTTAGTCGCCGCATTGAGTGTGGAGATTTAATCGAGCCGGACAACGCGGCGGCTCCGAAGCCGCAACATCCCGAATGAAACAATCGGAGAGAATAGAAATCAAATTCTTAATTCATAATGCGTAATGGATGTAAGGAAGGGCTTGCGGTTGCGTGCAATTTCTCCTTGACGACGTAGGGGTGCACCCATGTGTGCACCCAGCCGCGTTATCCTCTCAAACCGTTTTTATCCAAGGGAAACAACGGTTCCCTGTCCCGGGCGCACACACAGGTGCGCCCCTACATCCACAAGGCAAAAAGGCAACAAATACAATACCGATCGGAGCGTCAGCGACCCTTCATTCCACTTTCCACATTCCGCATTCTAAAAAAACGCTCACATTTTCAGCATCGCATCCACGACGAATCCAAAGACCTTTCCAAAGGTCGCCTGCGGAATTTCCTCCTTGGCGAGAACGTCAAAGGCTTGCTCATCATCACCGATTTTGCAGCGGACGGTGCCGACCTTTTCGCCCTCCTCTACCGGCGCCTGCAGGGCTTCGGGCAGGGATATTTCGTAGTGCGCTTCGTCGTCGCTCGCCTTGTTGACGACGGCGTTGGCGGTAATGTCGCAGGAAATAGGCGCTTCCTTTTGCATGCCGCCCTCAACGGGCAAGGTCTGCGGCAGGTCGTCGGGCACGGTCAGTTTTTTTATCGCAAAATTAGAGAAGCCGTAGTCCAGCAGCGCCGCCGCGTCCGCAAAGCGCTGCTTGCCGGTTGCCGCGCCGAGAACGACGCCTATCAGAGAGAGGCTGTCGCGCGTCGCGGTCGCGGAGATACAGCAGCCTGCGTCGTCGGTGGTGCCGGTTTTCAGTCCGGTGATGCCCTTGTAGGTTTTGAGCAGCTTGTTTGTGTTGACAATCTGCGTCTTGCCGCCTCGCAGATTATCCAGCCAGACGGACGTGTAGTCAAAGATTTTTTCGTGCTTTATCAGCTCGCGCGACATCAGCGCCACGTCGTAAGCGGAGGTGATATGTCCCTCCTCGTCCAGTCCGTTGCAATTTTTGAAGGTGGTATCCTGCATGCCGAGCTGCGCCGCGCGGTCGTTCATCTGCGACACAAAGGTATCCTCGCTGCCGCTCAGATGCTCGGCAAGCGCGACCGCCGCGTCGTTGGCGCTCGCAACCACAGTCGCCTTTATCATATCGTCCGCCGTCATGCTCTCGCCCGGCTCCAGCCAAATATCGCTGCCGCCCATCGACGCCGCGTGCTCGCTTGCGGTTATCGTATCGTCCAATTTGAGCCTGCCGCTGTCCATCGCCTCAAAAACAAGCAGCAGGGTCATCACCTTGGTGACGGACGCACAGGGGCGCTTGTCGTGCGGATTTTTCTCGTAGAGAATTTTTCCGGTGGAAGCCTCCATCAACACCGCCGACGGCGCTGACACCAGCTCCTCGCCTGCCGCGCCGACAGACACAACAGAAACCGCCGTCAGCGCGAATGCCAATACTATAGAAATTACTTTCCGAAACATAAAAAACACCTCGCTCCACTATATGAGCGAGGTGCCGGTAATATACAAAAACAGATGACCATTACATAATAAAAACTACGAATGAATCAAACAAACCGCGTGCGCCGAAACGCCCTCCAGCCTGCCGGTGAAGCCGAGCTTTTCCTCGGTCGTCGCCTTGACGCTGACCTGCGAGAGGTCAATGCCGCAGTTTTTGGCGATGGTCTCGCGCATGGATACAATATAATCCTTCAGCTTGGGCTTTTGGGCGATAACCGTCGCGTCGATGTTGCCGATGACATAGCCGTTTTCGGCGAGAATCCGGCACACCTCGCGCAGCAGGAGCATGCTGTCGGCGCCCTTGTAGGCGTCGTCGGTATCGGGAAAATGCTGTCCGATGTCGCCCAGCGCAGCGGCTCCGAGCAGCGCGTCCATAATCGCGTGCGCCAATACGTCCGCGTCGGAATGACCGAGCAGACCGTAAGCGTAGGGAACCTCCACACCGCCGAGAATCAGCTTTCTGTTTTCCGCAAAGCGGTGTACGTCGTAACCGTGTCCGATACGAATCAAGCCTCTCCCCTCCTGCTCAAAATGCTCTCCGCCAGCACAACATCCACCGGTGTGGTGAGCTTGATGTTCTCGCGGCTGCCCTCGACAATCTGCACCTCGCCGCCCATATTTTCAATCAGCGAGCAGTCGTCGGTGACTATGCTCAAATCCTCCGCGTCAGCGAGCGCAAAGGTGTAGAGCTCCTTTTCAAACACCTGCGGCGTCTGCACCGCACGCAAAACGGCGCGGTCGGGCGTTTGGAGAATCACGTTGTTTTCGTCGGCAATTTTGATGGTATCGGTCACGGCGGTGCCGAGCGTCGCCGCGCCGGTCTCGAACGCCGCTTCGGTAACAGCGGTGATTTCCTCCGGTGTAATCAGCGGACGCGCCCCGTCATGAATCGCAAAATACTGCGCCTGTGCGGACACGGCAAGAATACCGTTCTGCACGCTCGCGGCGCGGCAGTCGCCGCCCTCAGTGACGGCGGTCAGCTTGGAGATACCGTTTTCCTGCGCCAACGCTTCGATACGCGCCATATCCTGTGCGCGGCAGACGACCACCACCTCACTGATGAGCGCACACGCCTGAAACGCGCGCAGTGTGTACAAAATCGCAGGCTGTCCCAGCAGCGGAACAAACTGCTTGCTGTCGGCTGTTCCCATTCGTGTAGAGCCGCCCGCAGCGACAATAATAGCGGATACAAATGCGCTCATAGCTAACCTCCGGAAGAAAAGAATAATGAATAAAGAATAACGAATAGTGAATAATATCGGGTCGCTTCGCTCCGAATTTGTAATGCTGCGTGTACACGCTCAAATGCTGCAATAAACGGAAAATATAATGACGCATTATGAAATAAGAATTAAGAATTTAAACCATATTCGGGTCGCCGCCGTTTCGGAACAGCCGCGCTGTCCGTCACAAAAGCTTAACGCTCAACTCTCCGCTCTCAACGCTAACTCAAATCTTGTCCAGCGCCTGCTGCAGATCGGCAATCAGGTCGTCGGCGTTCTCCAAGCCTACGGACAGGCGAATCAAATCGGGCGCTACACCGGCTTCGCGGAGCTGTTCGTCGGTGAGCTGACGGTGGGTGTGGCTTGCCGGGTGCAGGAGGCAGGTGCGCGCGTCGGCAACGTGGGTGGCGATGATCATCAGCTTGAGGCTGTCCATAAACTTGATGGCAGCGTCTCTGCCGCCCTTGACCGCAAAGGCGAGCACGCCGCAGGAGCCGTTGGGCAGGTACTTTTGCGCCATTTCATAGTAGTCGTCGCCCTCGAGGTCGGGATAGTGGATCCACGCCACCTTGTCCTGCGCTTTGAGGAACCGCGCGATTTTGAGAGCGTTTTCGCAGTGGCGGTTCATTCTGACGTGCAGGCTTTCGAGTCCGTTGTTCAGATAGAACGCGTGCTGCGGCGACTGAATTGAGCCGAGATCGCGCATGAGCTGCGAGGTCGCCTTGGTGATGTAGCCCAGCTTGCCGAATTTTTCGGCGTAGACAATGCCGTGATAGCTGTCGTCGGGCGTGGTGAGTCCCGGATACTTGTCCGCGTGCGCCATCCAGTCAAAGTTGCCGCTGTCCACAATCGCGCCGCCGACGTGAACCGCGTGACCGTCCATATATTTGGTGGTGGAATGGGTCACAATGTCCGCGCCGAACTCAATCGGACGGCAGTTGACAGGCGTGGCAAAGGTGTTGTCCACGATGAGCGGCACGCCGTTTTTGTGCGCGAGACGCGCGAATTTTTCTATATCCAGCACGGTGACCGTGGGATTGGTGATGGTCTCGCCAAACACGGCGCGTGTGTTGGGACGGAACGCCTTTTGCAGCTCCTCCTCGGAGAGCGTCTGGTCAACAAAGGTCACGTCAATGCCCATCTTCTTCATGGTGACGCCCAGCAGGTTGTAGGTGCCGCCGTAGATAGCGGAGGAAGCCACGATATGGCTGCCTGTTTCGCAGATATTGAACAGGGCAAAAAAGTTTGCCGCCTGTCCGCTGGAGGTCAGCATACCGGCAACGCCGCCTTCGAGCGCGGCGATTTTGGCTGCTGTCATGTCATTGGTGGGATTTTGCAGACGGGTGTAAAAATAGCCTGCCGCCTCCAAATCAAACAGCTTGCCCATGTCGTCGGAGGAATCGTATTTCCAGGTCGTGCTCTGATAAATCGGAAGCTGACGCGGCTCGCCGTTGGTGGGTTCATAGCCTGCGTGCAGGCATTTGGTTTCTACATTCATGTTTATTACTCCTTTTAAAACAAGCTTTTTATCCAGCCGGTGATTGCGTCTACGCCGAAAATCACCATAGCCGCAAGCAATATAAACAGTATTGCGGACACAATGCGCACCGCCGTGCGCTTGCCGGAGGGCATGTCCTCAAACTCCTCGGCGGCAGCGGCTTCTTCTTCCAAAATCGTTTCCTCGCCCTCGAGCTTGATGGCGCCGATGCCGACGCAGAGGTCATACGCCTTTTCGTAGTCGCTCTCGGCTACATAAATATCCTGAATCGAAATGTCAGTTCCCGTGACCGCCTTGGCGGAAAAATTGCGCTTCTGCGGCTTGCTGTCGTTGGGAATGCCGTTGTCGGACAGCGCCGTGCGTATGCGTTCCAGCTCAAAGCCGGAAGCGGACACCAAAAATTTTAGATTATCTTCCATAATGAACTCCGTTTTATTTTAGTACGCCATTATTTTAGCACAAAACAACGGCGGGGGCAATACCCCGCCGCAATTTTATACAATAAAAACAGGCTGTGCCTGCCTGCCGCTGAGGGCAGCCGCCACACAGGCAGGTATGCGGTCAAAATCCGCAACCAGCGAATGAGGCTTTTTGACAGGGTCATCCTGACGCATGGGAACAAAAAAGATGTTTTTGGTATTGAGCAGTCTGCCGATGTTCTGCGCGGACGCGCCGAGGGCGTCGTTGGTTGCCGGACAGAGCAGCACCGGTCTGAGCACGCGCAGATGCGATTTTGCCGCCATGGTGACGGAGGTGTCCGTCACGCCCAGAGCAAGCTTTGCCAGCGTGTTGCCGGTGCAGGGCGCTATCAGCAGCAGGTCGCACAGCTTTTTGGGGCCGATTGGCTCGGTGTCTACGGACGTGCAGAGCACGCGTTTGCCGGTAATGGTCTCGGCACGCCGCACCATGTCGGCCGCCTTGCCAAAGCGCGTGTCGGTGGCGCAGGCGTTTTGCGACATGATGGGAATCACGTCGTAGCCGTCGCGCACCAGCTTTTCCATTTGTTCAAAAGCCTTTGAAAAGGTGCAAAAGGAACCGCACATGGCAAATCCTATGGTTGCTTTTGTCACCGATTTACCTCCTCGATGATAGAAAATACGGTTTTTTTGATGATTTCTCCTGCGGTTTTGGGAGCGCATTTGCCCGGAAGCGCCAGCGCGCGCCGCGCGTCGATGCCCAAACGGTGGGCGCTCTCAAAATCCACTCCTCCCGGAAGAGAGGCAAGGTCTATCAAAAGCACGGCGGGGTCGGTGTTTTTGAGCAGCGCTTCATCAAAAATCATGGACGGAACCGTGTTGAAAATCAAATCGTAGCCGCGCGCAAGGCTAAGCGTTTGGGTGTTCTTGACGCGGTAGCCGAGCGCTTCGATATAGGCAAAGTCCGCGGGCTTGCGTGCCGAAACCGTGACGTCGCTGCCCAAGGCGTGCAGCATTTTGGCGAGCAGCCTGCCGATTCTGCCAAAGCCGACCACCAGCGAACGGCTGCCGAAAACGGTACCCTCGTAGTGCTGCATAGCCAGCTCCACCGCGCCCTCGGCGGTGGGCACGGCGTTGAGAATCGCAAAATCCTCGCGTGCCGCGTAGTCGTAGAGCTGTCCGCCGTCGAGCAGCGGATAGGCGCGCACCAGCCTGTCGCACATGGCGGCAAACACGGGCTTTTCGCGCAGCGCGCGCTGTTCGGCTTCGGAGAAGAAGATGCTGCGCGCCGCAAAGGGCGCGTTGACGCTTTTGTCGGCACGCACACACGGCAAGGGCAAAATCACCGCGTCACTGTAGAGCACCGCCGCCTCCACGCCCGACAGATTGTCAAAGCCGCGGTCGCGCAGCTTGCCGAAGCCGGCAAGAATCACGTTGCAGCCGCTGTCCAACAGCGACTGCGCCAAAAAAAGCTGCCGCTTGTCGCCGCCGATTATTCCAAAGGTCTTGATGGGTTGACTCATAAAAACACCTGCATTTGATAGACTTTATACTCTATCTTATGCAGGTGTATGCAGGATGTTAGTATTATTTTGAGGTGCGGTTTTGGCACAGTTAAAGGTTTTGCGAAAAATTTGTATGATGCATGTGAAAAAGTAATAAATCCAAAAGCAGACAGTCAAAAAGAAACCAGTCTATTCCCCACACCAGCCAAGTTCCGAACCGCCGTTGCGGAGCCTATCCTCACACGCCGCGCTGTCAAAAGGCGGAGAAAGCGCACACCGGCGCACCACCGGCGCACCACCGGCGCCGGCGCACGCAAAACAGGCTGCACGAGGCAGCCTGTTTCGCGATTGTGTGTTTTATGAAAATGAATGCTCCAGAACGCAATTCATTTTTCCGGAATGAAAGTGAACCGTGCAACACACAATATATTGTGGTTGCCTGTTCTTTTTTGTATATTATACAATTAATAAGCCATTTTTTCAAGGGCAAAAATGCAGTTTTGTCTTTTCTTTACATGCGAAATGACGATTTGCACAATATTTTTCGACTATCTTTGTGCATTATTTTTTTGATATTTCTTGTTTTAGAACTTTTATGAAATTTTTTGACGGGCACAATCAGCAAATGTCACAAAAACTCATTTCTCTTTCCGTCACATTTTGTAGTTGTATATTGCTCAAATTATGGCGATATTTTGCACAGCATATTCAATTATCCGCATAAATACTGACTTTTTCGTCGGTTCATCCGGCGGCTGCGGCATTTGTCACACTTTGGCGGCAGGTTGATTAAGTTGCCGTTTGCCGTGCAAACTTGCGCATTCTCCTATGGATTTTGACGCGCATTGTCCTGTTTTTGGGACAGCAGGCTGCTGCAAAAAATTTTTTCACCAAATTTCGAACATTCGTTTGCATTTTCTGAAAAAATACGTTATAATAGAATCAGGAAGTCATTTCCTACGGCGTTTCAGGAACTGCCCCGACCGGAAGCGCCCCTACATCTATACAGCAAAAGGTAAATGAAAGGAACGCAAATGAATTATTTTGAATGGTCACAGGAATACGAAAACACGGCGCGCGAGATGGACGGCATGGTGATGCGGCTCAAAAAGCAGCGTGCCGCAAAGGGCAAATCAGATAAAAAGGAACTGGACGACAAAATCGCGTTTTACCGCAGTCTGCGCAACGAAAGCCTGCGTATTGCGGCGCATTTGAAAGAGCGCAGCAAGGGGGTGGCGTGATTGCAGATAAAAACCATACTGCACATGGACAAGCATAACGAGGACAACTTTCAGTATCAGCACCTAAAACAGGAGACGCGCACCTCCGCCGAAAAAAACAAGCTGATGGCGGCGTTTCTGACAAACGTGCTGGAAAACGAGCTGACGGAAAGACAGCGGATTTGCGCATCGGATTTTTGGCTGAACGGCAAAAAACAAAATGAGATTGCGCAGGAGCTCGGGCTGAGCCGTTCGACGGTCTCCCGTCATATCGCGGCGGCAAAGCGCAAGCTCCGACACGCCGCCAAATACGCACCGGCAGCGGCAAGAGCGTTCAGAATTTAAAACCGCCGGTTCATGCACGCCTGACGGCTGTGTGGACAGCTTGCATTTTTTATAGCCAAAAAGGGGTCAGACCGTCTGACCCCTTTTCTTTATATTGCCGCAAATTCAGCCAAAGCGCGCTGCATGGCGGTGACGTCCATCACGTTGAGGGTACCGTCGCCGTTAAAATCCGCCGTGGCAAACATTCGCTCATCGGAGCTGTCGATAACCGGCATACCGTTGACGGTGAACTCGGCGAGATACTGCTGCAGCAGCGTGCAGTCGCCTACCGTCAACACACCGTCGCCGTCTACGTCGCCCGGAATAACCGGCCTGACCGGCGGCGGCGCGGCCTTGCTGTCCGCCCATTTGACAACGTAGTAGCTCATGCCGTCGCTGTCGCTCCACTGCGACACATAGGCAATGTCGCCGAGCTGATTGGCGGTCAGCTCCACGGTCAGCGGATACGTCTCCCAGTCGTAGGAGAACATAACCTGCCAGTCGGCTGCCTTGGAAACGTCAAAGCCGTGCGCCGCCAAATCGTACGACCAAACGCCGTCGCCCTCATTGGTCATCGCGTAGCGCTCGCTGCGGAAATCCTCGCTGCCGGTGATAATAAAGGCATACACCTTATTGAAATTGGACTTGACCTCGGGATTGGCGTAGTAGTAGATTTTTCCGTCGTCACGGCGATACCACTTGGGCGCAGGCAGCTCGTCACTGTCGGCAGCGGTCTGCCAGTTGATTTCGTAGACGGTCGCGCCGCCTTCTCCCGTTACTTTGCCGGTGAAGCAGGCGGTGTCAAAGAGATGGTCGGTCAGCTCAAGGCTGTCCGTGCGCTGCTTCCAGTCAAATGAAAAGGAGATATAATAGGTGGTGTCGGAACGAAGGGTGACGCCGTGTCCGGTCAGGTTGTAGCACCAGTTGCCGTCGTCCAAGTTCTCCATCTTGCAGCTGTTGCTGCCCCAAGGGAAAACCGGATTGCCGCTGTCGTCATAAATGCAGGCGTAAGCCGCGCTGTAATCACCGAAAACGGCGGGGTCGGCATACAAAAAGACCTCCTTGTCGGGTTCGGGGGAGTAACCCTCCCAAACGACTTCAAAGATACGCTTGCCGTCGGAGGGAGCTGTGGTGCTTTTGCCGGTGGGATAGGCAGTCGCGAAGTACAAACTCAGAGGCAGCTCCAACTCGTTGGTATCGTTCTTCCAGCTGTCGGTAAAAATGACGTAATAGGTCTTGGAAGCATCATAGGCAATACCGTGCGCATCCATATCATACGACCAGTATTCGCCGCCGTCGTACCTCATATTGCACTGCTCGCTTCCCCATTCAAACAAGGCGCCGCCGTCCTTTTCATAAATATAAGCGGTCATCTGCTGCACGTTGCCGAAGATTTCGGGATCGGCGTAGATGGAGAGCAGCGGAAAGCTGTTTTCCGTAGCCGAAACGTTCACCGCACCGGCAGCAAATACGGAGAGCAAAAGCGCCGCCGTAAGCAGGACGCTGCATAGTTTTTTCATTCAATCGACTCCTTTGCAAATCATTTTTTAATATAATTATACACATACCAAAATGATTGTCAATGATTTTCTATAGTATTTTGCTTTGCGACTTTCAGTCTTTGGAAGCCTGCGCTGTCCGGCGCACAGACAAAAGAGGCAGGCAAAAGCCTACCTCTCCATCATTATCTCATATCCGAATATTCCACGCCCGGCTGTGGGTCGGAGCCTGTTTTGGCTCTGACAAGCTCCTGACAGGTCACCAGCTTGTAGCCCTGCTTGACAAGCTCGGGGACCATGCGCTCGACCGCGTCGGCGGTGGAATCGTAGATCTCGTGCATCAAGACGATATCGCCGTCCTGCACGTTGTCCATTACCTCGTGATATACCTTGTCGGCGTCCAGCGTTTCCCAGTCATGGGTGTCGATCGACCAAGTATAGAGCGGCATGCCCTCATTGGCGCACTCCGCCAAAATACCGTCGTCGGTGATGCCGCCCGGCGACCGGAAAGAAATGGGGCGCTGACCGCAGGCGTCAAAGATGGCGTTGCTGCATTGCTGGATTTCCTCCGCAGGCAGCTCGTCGCCGTAATTCTTGTGGCTGTAGCTGTGATTGCCAAGCTCCATGCCGAGCGCTGCCTTGCGCTTGACATTCTCCTGATGTCCCTCCACGGCGCTGCCAACCATAAAGAAGGTCGCCTTGGCGTTATATTTTTCGAGCACATCCAAAATGCGGTCGCCCGAGGTGCCGTCCAGCGGACCGTCGTCAAACGTGAGCGCAATCATCTTTTCGGCGCTTCTGGCTTGCTCTGTATGTCTGGATGTTCCGTCGGAAACCTTGATTTCATGCTCCACGCTCGGCTCACCGAAAACCTTCTCGCCGTCGTGAATAAAGTAGGAGCTGACGCGCACACCGATAACATCGTTCGCCTTGAGCGAAGTGATATTATACTCGGTTGAATCGGTGCGCTCAATCAGAATGCGGTTTTCGTCGCGGTAATCTCTGCCGGCGGTGCGAAATTCGAGCAAATAGCCGTCGGCTCTGTTGTTGCCCTGCCAGCCGACATGAATAGTGCCGGAGGAGGCGGAATAAATCTCGGTGATGTTGCCCGAATTGGGATAGGTGTACACATTCTCCACCGGAATATAGTCGCGGCTTTCGTAGGTGCCGCTGTACGCCTTGACATAAAAGCTGTAGGTCGTCGCCTGCTGCAGACCGTAGACAATATCATACAGATTCTCGGTGGAGTCAATCTGCTGATATTCCTCACTGTCATTCTTCTTTTGGTAGACGTGATAGCCCTCGGCGTTGTCCACAGCGTCCCACGCCAGCGTCAGGCTGAACGAGGTGGTTTCGTGGATATAGGTATTCTCGACCGTACCCAGGTTGACGCGCGCCATAAACCGTGTTGCCAGCACGCCGAACACCGACAGAAAAATCAGCGACGCAATGACAATCGGAATCACAATCACGCGTTTTTTGCGCGCCTTGATGTCGCGCTTGATTTTCTTTTTGATTTTTTCTTCCAGCTTGGGCTCCTGCGCCATGTGCGCGGACGCATCCTTTGCCGCTGCCTCGGCTGCCTGCTCAGGTGTGAGCTTGTCCTCCTGCGGCGGCAGCTCGGTGCGCACAAGCTGCTTTCTGTCTATCTTTGCGACAGGCTTTTTTTCTTTTGCCTTTTTCTTTTTTTCTGTCTTGGGCGCCTTATCCTGCGTTGTTTTTTCGGGCGCGGGCGCAATCTCCTGCACGGCAGGCGTTGTCATTGCGGCGATAGGCTGCTGCGCGGCTCTTCGCTCGGCAGGACGCTTTCTGACCGGCTGCGGAGCAGGCGTCGGCTGCGCGGCTGCCTGCTTTGTCTGCGGACTATGCGCCTGTGCGGCAGACTTGCGCTGCGCAGGTCTTTTTCTGGTCTGCGCCGGTTGCTGCCCTGATTGATTCAAAGCGGTTGTTTTGGCACGCTCTTTTTCCGGTATCCAAATTTTTGTGGTCCGGAAATCCGTTTCCTGCGGCTGTTTGCCGGCGTTTTTGTTGTCCGAATTTGTAAACTCTTTCATATCTCCTCAAACACTTTCCGTTGCCGACAACGGAGCTTTTCTCCTTAAATGTACCCTTATTCCCTAAATTTCCCTCTTTACATTTAAAAAATATTATAGCACAAGAGCCCTCGCTTGTCACTATCCATAAAGTAACAATTTCGTCACCTTTGGCAGCGTGACGCTGCACCCAGTGCGGCTTTGGCAGCGTGACGCTGCACTCAGCGCGGCTTTGGACAGCCTGCAATGCAGATGACGTTTCTGCAACGCCGCGTCAGAAACAGATTTTTCGGTTGCTTTGGCGGCGTGACGCTGCACCCATCGCGGCTTTGGACAGCCTGCAATGCAGATAACGTTTCTGCAACGCCGCGTCAAAAAATGCAATAGCTTTGGCTATTCCCTTTTATAGCGCGGGTATGGCGGTAATCTCACAGGCAAACGTTTGACGCGCGGATTGCCGGCACGGCAGTGCTTGTCGGCACGGCAGTGCTTGTCGGCACGGCAGTGCTCATTGCCTGCGGAAATGCCTGCGAAACAAGGCGAAGTAGGCGATTACCAGTATGGCGAGCACCAAGGGCAGGACGATGTTGGACAGGGAGTCGAAGGTGAAGGCGGTGTGTGAGATGACGCGGTCAAACACAAAATCCAGCAGGTTGAACATGACCACAAACAGCACCGCAAACCCAATGTTTTTTAATAATCTTTTCAGCATAGCCGATTCTCCCATACAGAAAAGCAGGGACGACCTGATGCCGTCCCTGCCGTGATGCTTGCTTATACGTCGTAGTAGTAGTCGATTTCGGTAACGACGCCGTTTTCAACGACAAACTGAACGGACTTTTTCTCAGCAGTTTCATAGGCAATATACATGCCTACGCTCTTGCCCTCGCCGTAAGCTACCTTGACAGCCTCCACCGTGTCGCCGACCTTGATGCCCTTGGAGGTGGGAATATCAGCGGACTTGACGACAATCTCCAGCACACGATCCTCGCCGTCGAGCGGATAGGTGTTGACAACAAAGCCGTCGTAGGTATAGGTCTTGTCGTCGCCCTCGGTGCCGTGACAGGTGGTCTGAGAGGTCAGGGTGTATTCGCCGAGCTGGTCTACCACTGCGGCAGCGTTGCCGTTGAGTTCGACCGCAATGCCGTTGATGGTGGCAATGCCGTCCGCCTCGGTTACGGAACCGCCGGCAGCAGCCTGAGAGGTCTCGCCGCCTGCGGCAGCGGTGGTTTCAACAGCGGAAGCAGCCGCGCTGCCTGCCTTTGCGGTCTCTGTCTTGGAGTTGCAGCCTGCCATTGCACATACGGAAGTCGCAGCCATCAGGGCGGCAACTGCAAAAATTACGGGTCTTTTCATTAATATATCCTCCTGTTTTTTTGATCAATATATGGTATGTTTTTTGTTAAACGGATGAAACTACACTAACACATGCATCCAGTCAACGCCCTCGGTGAGCGTATTGGAATAGTCAACGTCGCAGGGATCGTCGGGCAGCACGCCGAAGTGGTTGTACTCCTGATGGTGCATATCCCATTCGGGATCGTAGTATTTGCCCTCGATTTCTGCCCAGCCGTGACCGCCGCTGTTGCAGGCGTAGCATTCTGAGCAGCCAATCGCCTTGCCGATATAGGCAAACGCCGCGCCGTAGCTGAAGCAGTCGCCCTTGCCGTAGACGAAAATATCGTTGGCGTAGAGCACAGGCCAGTCGATTTCGGTGTAGGGCGGATCGTGACGCACGCCCTCGAGATAGTCGTTTTTGATTCCGTCAAAGCAGGCACGCAGCTTTTCGTCGCGGGTCATGGAGGTATTTGTCCACTTGGCGACCGCCTGCAGCGCAAGGTGCAGGGTTTCATCGGATTCGGTTTCCGCGCGGGAAGCCTTGCCCTCAATCACGTTCCACTTGACGCCGTTGACTTCTACGCCGTTGCAGCGGCCGAGGTCAATCACGCCCTCGCTGTCTGCATAGTAGAAGCCGCTTTGTTCGTTGCCGACGATGCCGTCTGTTTGCTTTTCGCCGTTGATATATAAGTATGTCTTGCCGTCCTCGGTGACAAGCTCGCCTTCGCCGGTGGGCGTGGTGGCAGGCGCCTCGGTTGGCGCGGCAGTCTGTGTCTGATTGCCGCTCGTCTGCGTAATGGTATTGTCGATACCGGGAATATCACTTTTTACCGCCTTGCCGCCGGAACAGGCTGCAAGGGAGCTGACGGCGAGCACCATTGCCGCCGCTATTGCTGCGAAACGTCTTACCTTCATCAGAACACGCTCCTTATTTGACAGTTACGACCCTTTTGGGGGAAGCTGTATCAATCTGTTATTCGACAGAATGTGACCTTTATAGCCTTAGACATTATATATTATCTTGTGGACGAATGTCAAGAGGCAAAACACACCGCGAGAAATTTTTGCCCTTAGCACTAAATTTTCCGTCGAGAAGCACTTCGGTTTGTTACAGTTTTGGGAATCTGACTGTGTTTTTGGTGAAGCTTTTCTGTTTTCGCATACTCATACTATATTATTTGGTGTGAATGTCGAGCTGACGATACGGAATCTGCACGCCTGCCTTTTCCAAGCCGTCCTGAATCGTCTTGATGACGGCTCTGCGAATGTCGGGACGGTCCTTCGGCTCGCAGAAAAAGCGGATTTTGTAGAGAATCGCGCTGTCCGCAAAGCTCTGGGTGCCCTTTAGCTCACAGCTCTCCACTCCCTCAAGGCGGCTGATTTGGTCACAAATCGGGCTGAGCGTGTCATAGACGGATTTTCTGTCCAGCTCATACGGCAGCGGCAGGTCGATGTCTACCATATGCGTCAGCTTGCGGATTTTTGAAATATTGCGGTTGGCAACGGACATCACCGAGCGGTCGTCGAGAAATTCGATTTTGGTGGTGCGCACCGTGAACGAAATCACAATGCCGTCCTTTCCGTCAAACTCCACCGCGTCGCCGACGGAAAAATACTTGTCTGTCATAATGGTGAAGCCCGAAAACAAATCCTGAAACGAATCCTTCATGGCGAGCAGGAATATCACCACCACAACGCCGATACCGCCTGCAATGCCGGAAATATTGATGCCGAGCACCTGCAAAATGGCAATCACGCCCGAAATGAGCACCAGCACCTTGACAATACGGAAAACGGTGGTGTACATATGCAGCCGCCGCAGGTCGTTTTCGAGCGGCAGCTTGTTTTTGAGCCGCTTGCGCACCACGGACAGGACAATAAACACCGCGGCGACAATCGCCGCAACCAGACAGATATTGATAATACTCGTTATCGTGACCTGACGGGTGGCGTCCTGCACGGTTTGTAAGAGCATTTGTTCCATAAGCATGACCTCTCTTTTGGGTTTCTTTCGCTATTCTATCACAAAAGATGTGTTTTTTCAATGAAATACACGTGATAAAACAATGGCGTCAAAGTAAAAAAATTGTGTTTTTTGAAAAAGGACAGAAATTTGTCCGTGTTTTGTCACACTCTGTGTGATATAGTATAGTCACTGAAACAACAGATATGCTTTACGGAGCACGCAAGGAGGTATGGAATATGGGATTCATCTTAACAACAACCAATCTCACCAAGACCTACGGCAAAAAGGATGCCGCCAAGGACATTAACATTCACGTCCGCGAGGGTGAGATTTACGGCTTGATCGGACGCAACGGCGCCGGCAAAACAACCGTTATGCGCGTTATCAGCGGACTGTCAAAGGCGACAAGCGGCAGCTATGAGCTGTTTGGCGAAAACAAATTCGGCGTGGGTGTGCTGATTGAAAGCCCGGGTATTTATCCGAATATATCCGCGGAAGAAAACATCCGCCTCAAATGCATCGCCCTCGGCTGCAACAACAGGGACTACATCCAAAGCCTGCTCAAAACCGTCGGCTTGGAAAACACAGGCAAAAAGCCGGCAGGCTCCTTTTCACTGGGCATGCGGCAGCGCCTCGGCATCGGCCTTGCGCTGGTGGGCGACCCGAGAATGATTGTGCTGGACGAACCGATAAACGGACTTGACCCGCAGGGTATTGTGGAGGTCAGAAAGACACTGGAACGCCTCAAGAATGAAAAGGGCATCACCATCATGATTTCCAGCCACATTCTGGACGAGCTGAGCAAGCTCGCAGACTCCTACGGCATTATCCACGAAGGACGTCTGCTGGACGAATTTACCACCGAGGAGCTGACCGACCGCTGCGGAAGATATGTCACCGTGAGAACCGACGACAACAGCCGTGCGCTGGAGGTTTTGCAGGCTGCCGGCTTCACAGGCTCCGTCATTGACGACAACAAGGATATTCGCGTGGACGACGCCATTCACCAGACAATCGAGATGAACAGTATTCTTGTGAACGCCGGTATCGGCGTCAAGGAGCTGCTGATTAAAAACACTTCGCTGGAGGACTACTACCTCAGCGTGACAGGAGGTAAGCACAATGGCTAATCTGATTAGAATGGATTTGCGGCGCATGTTCCGCTCCCCGATGTTTTTCATTTCGCTGGCTGTTATCGGCGTGTTCAACATTCTGCTCAATGTCGGCTTCACTGTGGCGGCAAGGTTCTTTGTTCCGACGGAAGTGATGACTCCCGTCACGCTCACCTCATCCATCGTCTCACCGTTTTTTCTGCCGTTCTTTATCATTTTGATGTTTGCCTCTCTCGTGGGCTTCTCCTATGCGGACATAGCCAACGGCTACATCAAAAATATTGCCGGTCAGCTGCCGCACAAGAGCAACACAATCATCTCCAAGTTCATTGTCATCGGACTGCACAACCTGCTGTTCCTGGCGCTCGGCTCTCTGACCAACACCATCGGCAACCTGATGCTCTCCGGTATGGGCATGATTAATTTTGTGAACGACGGCATGGCATTTCAGGCGATTCTCACCCTGCTGCTCAAATGGCTGCTCAGCATGGCGCTCACCTCGATTTTGATGTTTGTGGCAATCGGTATCAAGAACAAGATTCTCGCCAGCATCGTTGGCGTTATCATCGGCACCGGCTCCCTCGGTCTCGCCTATATGGGACTGAACACGGCGGCTGACACCGTGTTTCACACCGACGGCTTTGATTTGGGAGAGTTCATGCCCGACACGCTCTTTAATGCCGTAAGCGTCGGCACCAACACCGCGGTTATCAACGCCGTTATCGTATCAATTGTTTGCATAGCTATCTTTATGACGCTCACAGTCAAGATTTTTGACAGAAGCGATGTGAAATAAATATTTGACTGTTAAGGAGGAAATAACAATGAAAAAGAATGTAAAAGGATTTATCGGACTGTTTTCCGCCATCGGCGCGATTTTGCTCGCACTCGCAGCACTCTTCTTCCCCACCGCACACATCACCGGCAGCTCGCTCTCGCTGCCCGGCAGCATGAACGTCACCATGGCAGCAATTGCCGCCGGTCTGGGCGTTATCGCTATCATCTTCGGTATTCTCGCTGTCAGAGAACCCGACAAGCAGGGTCCGCGCAAGGCAGGCATCATCGTCGGCGTGTTTGCGATTCTGATTGGTCTCGGCTCCGCTGCTTTTTGCGGCATGTTCGGAATGATTGCCGACTACGCCAACAAGGTTCCCGGCAACGCACTCTCCCAGAGCTTGCCGGAAGACCAGAGACAGAGCTTTGACAAGCTGATTGACGAGCTGCGCACCCAGTTCCCCGAAAAAAAGTAATACCGTACCATACAAGCCAAAAGCACCGGACAACGCCGTCCGGTGCTTTTTTCAGCAAAAATTTTATTCATCAATCGCACCGATGCTTTTCAGCTTGGCGACAACGTCCCTCACGTCCGCGCGCATTTGATTGCGGTCGCCGTCAAAGCGCGTGTACATGGTCTGAACGATTTCGTCCTCGGTGGCGCCGCGCTCCAGACACTCCAAAATCACGCCGACGCTCCTGTTGCCCTGCACAACGCCGTGAAACGACGCGTCGCCGAGCGGAATCACCATTGCCTTTCCGTCCATGTCATAGCGCACAAATTTTTTATTCAGCTTCAATTGGCTTCACCTCCGTTGTCTTCGGCTGTTCGCCCTGCCGTTTGGCGGCAATACGCGCCGCCTCCTCGCGCATAATCTCCCCAAAGCTCGTTTCGTCAAGCTCCATGGTTTCTTCCGCGATGGTGGATTTGTCGGCAAAGGCGTCAAACACCGCCTGTTTTTCTTTGAGCATATCCATTATCTTTTCGTCTACCGTATCCTCGCACAGCAGACGGTACACCAGCACATTGCGCGACTGTCCCATGCGGTAGGCGCGCGAAATCGCCTGATTTTCAATAGAGGGCTTGAACTGCGGCTCGCACAGCATCACCACGCTGGCGGACTGAATGTTGAGTCCCGTGCCGCCCGACTGAATCTGGGCGGTCAGCACGGAGCCTGCCGGCGCCTTGTCAAAGGCGTCAATCAGCTCTTGCCGGCGCTGCGGCGGTATGGAGCCGGTGATGGGTCCCACGCAGCGCTCGCCGAGAAGCGCGCTGATTTTGGTGATGGTGTCGAGGAAAAAGGAGAAGATGATAACCTTGCGTCCCTCCTCGCCTGCCTCGGTGAGCAGCTCGTTCATGCGGCTCGCCTTGCAGGACTGCGACAAATCGCTCACCGCCCACGACACGCGCCGCGCGTCAGCGTACTTTTTGCCGAGAACCGCCTCCTCATAGAGCCGTTCCTCCTCCTTGCCCAGAGTACACCACTCGGCGCTCTCTACCTTGTCGGGCAGCTCGGTGAGAACGTCCTCGCGCTTGCGGCGGTAATAGACCGGCGCGACCGCCTCGCGGAACTGCGGCGCCGACGACATAAACGCCATGCCCCTGATGTGCGCCGCCACCTCGGGCTGCAGCACGCCGACCAGCGCAATCATCTCCTCCACGCGGTTTTCTATCGCGGTGCCGGTCATAAAGAGCAGACGCGTCGCCTTGGAGCAGAGCTTTTTGACGTTGACGCTGCGCCTTGCCTCGGCGTTCTTGATATAGTGCGCCTCGTCCACCACGATGATGTCGATGGTTTCCTGCTGCTCCGCGTCAAAATGCGCCGTTGTTTCGTAGGTTGTGACGCCCACGCCGCCGGACTGCCGCCACGCCGCCAGCGCCTTGTCGCGTTCGCTGCCGTGAATGACGGTCACAGGCAGGTCGCTGTGCTTGGTGATTTCGCGGTGCCAGTTGGAGAGCACGCTCGCCGGACAAACGACCAAAAACCGCTTGCTGCCCGTGTTGCGCAGCGAAACCATCACGGCTATCGCCTGCACGGTCTTGCCGAGGCCCATCTCGTCACCCAGCAGCACGCGCTTTTGGCAGAGCGCATATTTGACGCCCCACTCCTGATAGCGGCGCAGCTCACAGCGCAGTCCCTCGGGATAAAACGGCTCCTGCGCGACCGCGTGCGCCAAATCCTCCGGCAAACCGTACATGCCGCTGTCCGTGCCCAGCATGCCCGGCGCAATATCTTCTATTACATTGTAATAACGGACGGTGTTCTGCGCAAAGTGGTTCCACGCGTCCTGTGTGTTTGCCTGACTGACATCTCCCCCGGCGGCAAGCTGCTTTGCCTGTCTGCCGTAGTCGCCCTGCAGCAAGCCGTTCAAATAGCGGTAGGCGCCGGCGACATTCTGCCGCTCTGCGTCCGCCGTGAACAGCCACAGCGCGCCGTTGCCGACGGAGCGCAGACAAGCGCCTGCCTGCTCCAGGGATTTGCCGTAGCTGCGATGCAGCCGCTCAAAGCCGCCGCACGCGTCCTGACAGCGAATATACACATAAACCGCGTGCACCAGCGCGGACGCCGCCGGCGTCTGGCTGTCGGTGCTGAGCTTGATTTTGACCGAGGAAGCGGTGCGGCTGCGGTATTCCTCCGCTATCTTTTTCAGCTCGCTCTCACCCTCGGCGCTGATGCCCTTGACGGCGGCAAGCGCACCCGGCTTAGCGTTGTAAATATCCGCCATCGTCTCAAAGCCGCTGTCGCGCAGCGTCTTGACGCGGATACCGCCCTTGTCGCGGTTAGCCTCCTCCACCGGCACGCCCTCCAAGACGCGCAGGCTCTCCGCAGCCGCCACACCGTTGCAGGCGTTCAGGACATTCTTTTTGCACTGCGGCAGCTTTTCTGTAATCTGCCGCTTCGGCGCCAGCAACTGCTCATGCAGCCGCAAAACCGCCGCTATGCCGTCGATTGGCTTGTCGTCATACAGACTGCCCAGCGCTTCGCGCGCCGTCTGACGGTAGGCGCCGCGGTTCTGACGCCATTCCTGCCATGCGGCCTGCGGCGTCAGCTGCGTAATGGCGTTGGCGTCCGCCGTCATTTGCCGTGTATGACCGGCGTAATCACTGTTTAGCAGGGCTTGGAGCTGTGCATACGCCTGTTCCGCGTCCTGTTTTTTGGAGGAGGACGCAAAAAACCGCTTCAAGCCGCCCGCGCAAGCAGCAAGACTGTCGCGCAGCGCCTGCACCTGCGCCTGCCTTGGCTCGGTGAGCTTTTGGCAATAGCGCGCAATCGGCTGCAGCTTGTAGCAGCATACAATATCGCGCACCAGCACATCGGCACCGCGCAGACTGCCGCTGTTGTCCTGTCCGCGCTCGACCTCGTCGCGCACCAGATTGTCAAAGCCGCGCATGCTCTGAATCGCACGCGCCTGCTTTTGGGCGTCGGCTGCAAACTGCGACGGCAGCGAAAGCAAGGTCTGCTGCTGTTTTTGCAGCTCGTCGAGCTGACGGAGCAGCTCCTTTGCGTCCCTTGTATTGAAAGCCATAAAACCACCTCGTTTCTTATACAGATTGATTATAGCAAGATTCTGTCCAAAAAGCAACGCCCTGCCGAAAAAGCAGGGCGTGAGTTTTTAGCGTATGATACCGAGCGAGCCGAGCAGGAGCACAAACAGCAGCACGGGCGCGATGAATTTTACCATCACGACAAACAAGCCGCGCCGTCCGAAGCGCTCGCCGTTTTTGGTGACCTCGTCGATGACATATTTGGGCTTGGCAACCCAGCCTATCAAAATACAGGTGCCGATTGCCACGATGGGCATGAGGATGTTGTTGCTCGCGTAGTCGAATATATCGAGAATCTGCGCGTTCTTTCCGGGTGGTGTGTTGGGCAGCACCGCCTCAAAGTACCAGAGGTTGTAGCCGAGGCAGACGACAACGCCGAGAATCAAGCCGATGCCGGACTCGATGAGCGTCGCCTTTTTGCGCGTGGTCTTTGTCTTGTCGATAATGCCGGACGCGACCGCCTCCAAAATGGAAACCGAGCTGGTGAGCGCGGCAAAGAGCACCATCAGGAAGAAGATAGAGCCGAAGATTCTGCCGGCAAAGCCCATTTCGGCAAACACCTTGGGCAGCGCCACAAACATCAGTCCGGGACCGGCGCTGGACAAGCCCTCTTTGCCGAGAAAAACATAAACCGCAGGGATAATCATGACGCCTGCGAGGAACGCCACGACTGTGTCAAAAATCTCAATCTGGTTGACGGACTTCATCAGGTTGCTGTCGTCCTTGCAATAGGAGCCGTAGGCGACCATAATACCCATGGCGACGCTGATGCTGTAGAAGAGCTGTCCCATGGCGTCCATCACGACATGGAGGAAATCGACAAAGCCCATGCCCTCCACACTGGGAATGACATAAATCAAAAAGCCGTCCAAGCCGCTTCTGCCGTCCTGCTTCTCGCCGCCACTGATAAACAGGGAGTAGACCGCGATGCCGATAACGAGCACCAGCAGCGCCGGCATGAGAACCTTGGAGAGCGCCTCAATGCCCTTGTTGACGCCGCGATACACGACAAAGCAGGTGGCTGCCAAAAAGATGACAAAGAAGATAATCGGCTCATACTGATTGGTGATAAAGCCGGTGAAGAAGCTGTCGTTTGCCGCGTCCAAGCCCTGACCGGTGATGAACACAATGCAATACTTCAGCACCCAGCCGCCGATTACGCAGTAGTATGGAAAAATCAAGAACGGCACCGCGCTGGCAAAGCCGCCCAGCCAGCCCCAGCGCTTGTTGATTTTTCCGTAAGCCGTCAGGCAGCTCTGCTTGGTCTTTCTGCCGATAGCAACCTCACTGACAAGCAGCGTGAAGCCAAAGGTCAGCGCCAAGATGATGTACACGACGAGAAACAGACCGCCGCCGTTTTTCGCCGCCAGATACGGGAAACGCCAAATATTGCCGAGTCCAACCGCCGAGCCTGCCGCGGCAAGCACAAAGCCGATGGAACCGGAAAAGGTATTTCTCTTTTGTTCCATAATGCACCCCTCGTTTGTATAATAATAATATGCAAGGGATATTATAGCACAAATATTTCAATAATTCTATGCATTTTTTGTTAATATAACAATCATTCTCTGCTATAGTACAAAATACACATAAGTCCCACGCCGAAAAAGCCGCCGATGAATGTGCCGATGATAATGCCTGCCAGCATAAAAATTTTCCTCCTGTCCAAATTGTGACAATTCTTCCGCACCCGTTATGCGATAATAAGACGGGTGATGGAGATGCTAGTTGTGTATGTTGACGTGTTGGTGGTTGTAAATGTTTTTATCGACCTGATGCTGCTGCTGTGTGTGAGCCGTCTGCTGCACCTGCGCCCCAAGCCGCTGCGCCTGCTGCTCGGCGGTCTGACCGGCGGTGCGCTGAGTCCGGTTGCCCTGCTGCCGCCGCTGCCGCCGCTGCTCAACCTGCCGCTCGACCTGCTCGGCGCGGCGCTGCTGGTGCTCGTCGCGTTTGGAAGAGCCGCGCCCAAGCGCTTTTTGGTGCGCACTGCCGCGCTGTTTTCGGTGTCGTTCTCCTTTTGCGGCGTCATGCTGTTTGTGTGCAGCGTGTTTCGCCCCAAGGGAATCGCCGTGTGCAACGACGTTGTCTATTTTAATATTTCCCCGATTGTGCTGATTATACTCACGCTGGTGTGCTATTATGCGCTTTTGCTGCTCAAAAAGCTGACAAAGGGCGCTGCCGGAAAACCCGTGTGCACGGTGACGCTGCGCTGCGGCGGCAAGGAAACAGCGTTTCGGGCGCTGATAGACACGGGCTGCCGCGTGAGAGAGCCTTTTTCGGGTGAATATGTGATTATTGCCGAGCGGAGCTGCCTGCAAGATTTTTCTTTATTAGAATTATCAAAAAGGATTATACCCTTTGAAAGCCTCGGCGGCGCCGGATATTTGGAGGGCATGCGGGCAGAGCAGGTGCTGATTGACGGCAAGGAGGTGACAAACCGGCTGTATATCGGCGTGTGCGACGGTGTGCTGCAGGGAGAGGTACGCGCGATTGTGCCGCACGAGCTGACGAAAACATAATACAATTCTAATGTGAGGTTATAGAAATGATGAATATTTTGCTGCGGCTAAAGCTGTTTTTGACGCCCGACAACCATGTTTTTTACATCAACGGAAGCGACACGCTGCCGCCGCCGCTCGGAAAGGCGGAGGAGCTGGCGGTGATGGAGCGTATTCGCTCGGGCGACAAGCGCGCGCGTGAGCCGCTGATTGTACACAACCTGCGGCTGGTGGTGTATATCGCCAAAAAATTTGAGTCGCCCAGCGCCGGCACGGAGGATTTGATTTCCATCGGCACCATCGGGCTGATAAAGGCGGTCAACACCTTTTCGCCCGAGAAGAATATCAAGCTTGCCACCTACGCCTCGCGCTGTATCGAAAACGAAATCCTCATGTTCCTGCGCAAATCCTCGCAGCTCAAAAATGAGGTCTCCATTGACGAGCCGCTCAACACCGACTGGGACGGCAACGAGCTGCTGCTTTGCGATATTTTGGGCAGCGACGCCGAAGAAATCAACCAAAACCTGGAGCACGAGATGGAGCGGCGGCAGGTTTTGCAGGAGGTTTCGCGGCTGAACGCGCGCGAATGCCGCATTATGGAGCTGCGCTTCGGGCTGAACGGCAACAGAGAACACACGCAAAAGCAGGTGGCGGAGCTGTTGGGCATTTCGCAGTCTTATATTTCCCGTTTGGAAAAAAAGATCATTTCACAGCTGAAAAAAACGCTGGAAGCGCAATACTAGCAGGCAGCGTGACGCTGCACCCGCTCCGCCTTTTTTCCGTTTTTCTGTTCGGAAAGCGCCATCAACGGCGGGTCTGAACACGATAGGAATTATAAAGAAGCAAACAGCAAGCAAGGTTGGTTCCGTTTGTCACGCGGAGCCAACCTTTTTTCTTGTGCGGAAAAATAGCGGATAATCAATCGGTGCTGTCGGTGGCGTCCTCTCCCTCGTTGCCGATAACGCCGTCGCCGTCGGAGATTTCGCCGTTTTCAAACATGCGGTCAGCCTCGCTTGTGACAGCGGAAACCGCGTCGGTGACCGCCTCGCCGATGTCCTCCATCATTTCGCCTGCGTCGGACTTGACGCCGGACACGACCGACTGTGCGCCTGACGCCATGGATTCGCGCTTGGAGACGTCCTCCTTGCTGCCGGTGCAGCCGCAAAAGGACGCCGCGGTGAGCAGTGCAGCCAGCGTACAAATAATCTTTTTCATCAATACAACTTCCTTACTATATAAAAATAGCGCCGTAAGCACGACGCTATTAGTATAATAAAAAAGCATTGAATTATGCGTTCTTGCCGACAATTTCCACATGCGGATACGGAATCGTGACGCCGTTTTCGTCAAACGCGTTTTTGACGTCCTCCTCCATCTGAAACTGCACGGCGAAATAATTCTCCTGCATTGTCCAGACAAAAACCGTGATTTCCACACCGTTGTCGAGGTGCTTGGAAACATAGACCTTCGGCTCCGGATCCGTCAACACCAGCGCGTTTTTGGCAATGACGCCGTAGATAACGCTCTTGACCTGCGTGAGATTATCCTCATAGCTGACGGAAAACTCCAAATCCACACGGCGCGTGCCGGCACTGGAGCAGTTGGTAACGTTGGTGGAGGTCATTTTGGAATTGGGAATCTGCACAACGCGGTTGTCAAAGGTGTGAATCTGCGTGTAAAAAATGCGGATGGTGTCAACCGTGCCCTCGCAGCCGTCCGCCTGAATCCAGTCGCCGGAGGTAAAGGGCTTGTTGAGCAAAATAATCATGCCGCTGACAAAGTTTTTGAGCGTGTCCTGCAAAGCAAGGCTCGCCGTCAATGCCGCCGCACCGAGCGCCGTCAGCATGGAGGAAATGTCCACTCCTGCCGTTCCCAGAGCCGTGACGACCACCACCGCATAGAGCAGCACACGGACAACCGAAAACAAAAAGCTTTTTACCGTGCGGTCAAACGAGGTCTTGCCCAGCACGCGCTTTATCAGCATCAGCAGCAGCTTGACCGCCACCACGCCGAGCACGAGCACCACGGCAAAGCCCAGAAACTTCACGCCAAACTCTTTGATGGATTGCTGAAAACCTTCCATGACGCCTCCTAATCGGAAATGATTTTTTTGGAGACCGCCTCTCCGTTGCGCCAGAGCGTGACAATCAGCTTGCCGTCCGCGTCAAACGTAACGCTCTTGCCGCTGCGCTTGCCGTCTACATAGGTGCAGATATCAACAAAATTGCCGTGCGCGTCAAACCTTGCGCCGATTCCCTCGGGCTTGTTGTTCTTCCATTTGCCGGCATGCAGCGTGCCGTCGCTGCGGCGGTAGCCAACGCCTCTGCCGCTGCGCTTGCCGTCCGTCCAGTCGCCGATATAGTTGGGGCTGCCCTCTTTATAGTAGCAGACGCCGAAGCCCTCTCGCTTGTCATTGCGGTAGGTGCCGTCGTAGGAGGTCACGCCGTCGGGTGTGACGGTTCTGCCCCTGCCGCTGCGGTGCTTGTTCTTGTCCAGATCGCCGTAGTAGGAATAGGTGCCGTCCTTGGTCTTAATCTGCAAATCCGGCTTTTGCACGGCTGCCGCCTGCACGGTCGCTTGTGCCGCAGGCTCCGGCTCCGCTTCGGACGTGACAGCCGCTTCGGGTTCCGCTGCCTCCGGCGCGTCCGCCGTGTCGGCAGCATCGGGCTCGTCGTCTCCGAAGTCCTGCAACGCCAGCACGCCAAAGATATTTTTATTTGTTTTTTGTGCTTCAAAAAGAATTTTTTCGATG
The DNA here is from genome assembly GCA_946407465.1 of uncultured Clostridia bacterium. Lineage (GTDB taxonomy): Bacteria > Bacillota > Clostridia > Oscillospirales > Acutalibacteraceae > Ruminococcoides. The sequence goes on along the minus strand of CAMJOD010000002.1, from coordinate 11,411 downwards.
GTATCGTAGGCAGAATACGGCTTTCCATCCGAATCAAGGACAGGCGCAGGCGGTTCTTCCGACGGCGCCGCGTCACTCTCGCCGAGATAGGCGGCGTTCTGCAAGCCGAGCACATCCTCCGGCTCCGCGCCGGTGAAGGCTTCCATTATAAAATGGAAGCCTTCGGACGCTTCCGGTGCTTCCGGCTCCTCGGCAGCCTGCTCTCCCAAACGGAAACGCTCGTCATACCACAGGTTGCCGGAGTTGGCGTACACCATTGCGGCGCAGCCCTCCGCAGGCTCCTCCATGGAGGGATACAGCTCGCGCGTGCGCATGCCGCCGTTTGAAAACTCCTGCAGGCACAGCACCATGACGCCGTTTGCCATGTGCGGATAGAGGTTAGCGACAATCCGGTTGTCCAGCGCGCGGTCGTAGTATTCGGTGCGCAGCCAGAGGTGCGCGCTGTCAAAATATTGTCTTTTGAAGATAACGCCGTTCTCGCCGTAGGTCATCACGCAATAGCTGCCGCCGGTCAAGCGGCGGACAGTCTCCTCCGTGCGGTTGCCGGCGGTGATTTTCCACGCCAGCGAGCTGCCGTTCTTCATGGAATAAGACAGGCTGTGCGGCACGCCCTGCACGCTGAAATCGGTTTTGTCCTCCTGCGGCATGCACTTTGCGTTAAAATAATTCGCGCGCACACCTGCCAGCGCGTCGCTGTCAAAGCCAAGCGGCTCATAGTCAGACGCCCTGACCGCATACAGAATCATATCCTCTGAAATTTTCCGCAGTATTTCCAAACTCATAGCCATTCCTCAAACTGTATGATTTGTCCTAAAAATCACGGGCGAACTCTGTCCGCCCGCATTGCAAATATAATATATAGTATGTCTAAATATGTGCCAAAAATTAAATCGAAATCGACATAGCGATTTTGTAGAGCTTTTTGTCGAACACGCGCTTCATGTCCAGCGCCTCGTTGATGTCGAGGTGGGTAATCTTGCCGTCGCGCATCACGACAACGCGGTTACCGTAGCCCTTGTCGAGCAAATCAACCGCCTCATAGCCCATCTGGCTGGCGACCACTCTGTCGCGAACCGACGGCGAGCCGCCGCGCTGCACATGACCGAGAATGGTGGCTCTCGCCTCGATGCCAAGACGCTTTTCGATATATTTCGCGAGGTCGCGCACGCCGCCGACACCCTCTGCAACCACGACGATAAAGTGCTTTTTGCCGGTCTTTTGGGTGTTGATGATACGGGTGATAACGTCGCGCTCGATGTTATATTCAACCTCGGGCACCAAAATCGCGGTTGCGCCGGTGGCAATACCGGTCTGCAAAGCGATGTCGCCGCAGCGTCTGCCCATTACCTCCACGATGGAGCAGCGGTCGTGGGACTGCGCGGTATCGCGGATGCGGTCAACCATCTCCAGCGCGGTGTTCATGGCAGTGTCAAAGCCGACGGTGTATTCGGAGCAGGCAATATCATTGTCGATGGTGCCGGGAACGCCGATGCAGTTGATGCCGTTTGCCGTCAGCGCTCTGGCGCCGCGGAAGGAACCGTCGCCGCCGATAACAACCACGCCGCTGATGCCGAGGCTGCGGCAATACTCAGCCGCGCGCGCCTGACCCTCCGGCGTCTTGAACTCCTCGCTTCTGGCGGTGTAGAGCATGGTGCCGCCGTTGCCGATAATATCCGATACGGAACGAAGATTCATTTCCTGCACTTCGCCGTTGAGCAAACCGTTGTAGCCGCGATATACGCCGAAAACGCGCATCCCTCTGTTGATGCCGGCGCGGACTACCGCTCTGAGAGCCGCGTTCATGCCGGGTGCATCGCCTCCGCTGGTTAATACCGCAATACTTTTTTGTTCAGACATATCATTACCTCCATGGAAATTTTGTAAATTATTCAATACAATTATAATACAAATAAGCATTCTTTACAAGTGATTTTTTAAATTTCACAAAAAATATTACAAAACACTTTGCCGTGCCGTCTGATTTGTCATGATTGATTGCTTGACAATTAGAGAATGTCGTATTATTATTGTATTTGTAAAAATTTATAACAAAGAGGCGTTACCATGACAAAACTATATCTTGCCATTCCATGCTATAACGAAGAGGAGGTTCTGTGGGACTCCGCCGAAAAGCTCCTGAACAAATACTACGACCTGATGTCGGAGCGAAAGATTACGCAGACCAGCCGCATTGTGTTTATCGACGACGGCTCGCAGGACAGAACCTGGGACATTATCAAGGATTTGCACGGACAGAACCCGATTTTTCAGGGCATCAAGCTCACGCGCAACCGCGGTCACCAGAACGCGCTGCTCGCCGGTCTGATGACTCTCAAGGACAAGGCGGACGCGGTGATTTCGATTGACGCGGACTTGCAGGACGACATCAACGCGATTGACGAAATGCTCGAGGAGTTCGAAAAGGGCAGCGACGTGGTTTACGGCGTGCGCTCCAAGCGCGACAAGGACAGCTTTTTCAAGCGCTTTACCGCCGAATCCTACTACCGCATTCTTAACAAAATGGGCGCAAAGGTTATCTTTAACCACGCAGACTTTCGCCTGATGAGCAGACGCGCGCTGCAGGCGTTCTCGCTCTATCACGAAACCAACATTTTCCTGCGCGGTATGGTGCCGCTGGTGGGCTACAAAAGCTCTATCGTCACCTACGAACGCGCCGAGCGCCTTGCCGGCAAGAGCAAGTATCCGCTGCGCAAGATGCTCGCTCTCGCGTGGGAGGGCGTGACCTCGCTGAGCATCCGCCCCATTCGCATGATCACGTGGCTGGGACTGATTATCTTCTTTATCAGCCTGATTATGATCATCTATTCGCTCGTCAGCTTCTTTATCGGCGCAACCGTCAGCGGCTGGGCAAGCACCCTCTGCTCCATCTGGGCGCTGGGCGGTCTGCAGCTGTTCGCCATCGGCGTCATCGGCGAGTATATCGGCAAAATCTACATGGAGGCAAAGCGCCGTCCGCGTTATATTGTCGAGCAATATTTGAAGGACTGAGCAGCAATCAAGGCAAGCCGGAGGAGACAACGGCTTGCCTTTTTCCTTATTTGGAATAATAATCGGCGCCTTTTGCACCGAAAACGCGAAAAATTAAGGATTATTCTTGAAAACCGATTGACTTTGACAAGAATTTCACTATAATTAATAATGTATATTCATGCGATTATGCTGTTAATAAGATTATGTTGAAAAGGAGGAGATTTTCTCCGTATGGAAACTTCTGTTCTTAACCGTTTGGACAAAACAGCCGCCGCGTTTCCCGACAAGGTCATGTTCCGCGACGAAACCGCCGAAATCACCTTTGGTGAATTTGACCGCCTGACAAAATCGGTCGGCACCTATCTGGCGCAAAGAGTACCGGCAGGCGCACCCATCGCCGTGATGTCGGGCAGGCATATTCTGACGCCCTCCTGCTTTTTGGGCGCTGTCCGCGCAGGCTGCTTTTATGCGCCGATGGACGGCGATATGCCGCAGACAAGACTGAATCAGATTATCGGCGTTATCCGCGCTGACTTTATGCTCGTTGACAGAGCACACCTTGAAACCGCCCAAAAGCTCGACTTTGACGGCGAGATTATCGTCTTTGAGGACATCCGCGACACCGAACCGGACGAGGCGCTGCTCGCTGCCCGTGAAAAGACCCTCGGCTGCACCTCGCCGCTGTATGTCATCTTCACCTCCGGCTCCACCGGCGTACCCAAGGGCGTTATCACCTCGCACCAGTCCCTGATGACCTACATCGACTCCGTGGCAAAGGTGCTCGGCATCAACAGCGACGACACCCTGGGCAACCAGAGTCCGCTCGACTACATTGCCGCTGTCAGAGACATTTACTTCCCCGTCAGCTTCGGCGCTTCGACCTATATCATTCCCAAGAACGAGTTTGCCGTTCCCACCACCCTCTTTGACACGCTCAACCGCGAAAAGATCACCGCGCTGTGCTGGAGTGTTGCCGGTGTGGAGCTGCCTGCCAAGCTCGGCGCGTTTGACGTGGGCAAGCCCGAATACCTCAAAAAGCTCTGCTTCTCCGGTTCGGTCATGCCCTGCAAATACCTCAAAATCTGGCAGGAGCACCTGCCCGACGTCCTCTATGTCAACCAGTACGGTCCCACCGAGGCAACCGCTTCCTGCACCTATTATGTGGTAAAGGAAAAGGTGACCGACGACACCGTGCTGCCCATCGGCACTCCCTATGACAACTATCACGTGATGCTGCTCAGCGAGGACAACACCGCCACGCCGCAGGGCGAAACCGGTGAAATCTGCGTCAGCGGACCGATTCTCGCGCTCGGCTACTACGGCAACAAGGAGCAGACCGAAAAGAGCTTTTTGCAGAATCCGCTCAACGACAACTACCGCGAGTTGATTTATAAGACCGGCGACCTCGGCCACTTTGACGAAAACGGTATTCTGCACTTCCACGGCAGAAAAGACCGTCAGATTAAGCACCTCGGCCACCGCATTGAGCTGGGCGAAATCGAGGAGACCGCCAAGAAGATAGCAGGCGTGACAGACTGCTGCGCGCTTTACTATAAAGACAAAGCCACCCTCTACCTTTTCTATGTTGGTCCCGCGACCTCCAAAGAAATTGTACTCTATTTCAGGCAGAATATGCCTGCCTTTATGGTGCCGCGCAAGCTGATTAACCTCGAAGCGCTGCCCACGCTGCCTAACGGCAAAACCGATATGCAAACATTAAAATCCTATTTTAAATGATGTAAAGGAGATTTTTATCATGGATGAATTAATGCAGATTTTGGAAAACCTCAGACCCGACGTTGACTTTGAAAATGAAACCGCGCTTATCACCAACGGCGTACTCGATTCCTTTGATATTGTGGCGCTCGTAGGCGAGCTGAACGATGAATTTGACATCGAAATCAAGCCCAACAACCTCATTCCCGAGAACTTCAACTCCGCCAAGGCTATGTGGGCGATGATTGAAAAGCTCCAGGACGAATAAGCTATGGATAAGCAAACATTAACAACGCTCGCGTCGCAGCTGGCTACGCCTGCCTATATCTTTGACCTGGATGCATTCGAAAAACGCGCCGCCATGGTGCGCCGCTATTTCGGCGACAAAACGGGACTTTGCTTTTCTATCAAGGCAAATCCGTTTTTGCTGGGCAGACTGCCCGACGTCTTTGACAAAATCGAGGTGTGCAGCCCCGGCGAGCTGACCGTCTGCGAAAAAACAGGCGTAGAAACCGGCAAAATCATTTTTTCCGGCGTCAACAAAACCGAAAAGGACGTGGCGCGTGCCGCCGAGGACAAGGTGGGCACCTTTACCGCCGAGAGCCTGCTGCATGTGCAGATGATTAACGCCGAGGCAATCAAGCGCGGCAAGGTCTATCCGGTGCTGCTGCGCGTCACCGATGTGAGAGGCGGCAGCCAGTTCGGCATGGAGGAAGCGCAGGTGTTGGATATTATCCGCAGCCGCGCCGACTATCCGGGCATGGAAATCGTGGGTATCCACTATTTTACCGGCACCCAGAAGAAAAAGGCAAAGCCGATTCTGCGTGAGCTGGACTACCTCGCCGATTTGATTGACCGCGTCAAGGCTGACCTTGACTTTACAATTGAGCGCATTGAGTATGGCACCGGCTTGGCGGTCGATTATTTTGACGCCGACGCCGACAGACTTGAGGAGGAGCGCCTTGCCTCCATCAGCGAGGGCATTCGCGCACTCGCCGAAAAAGCCGCGCTGACGGTGGAGATGGGCAGATTTTTTGCCGCTCCCTGCGGCTTCTACCTCACCAAGGTGATTGACGTCAAGACCAACTACGGCATCAACTACGCCATTGTGGACGGCGGTATGAACCAGCTCAAATATGACGGACAGCTGCAGGGCATGCAGATTCCCGTGATGGTTCACCTCAAAGACCGCGAGGACACCGGCACCGTGCAGGCATGGACGCTCTGCGGCAGCCTGTGTACCACTGCGGACATTTTGACGCGCAACGCGGAGTTTGACTCGCTGGCTATCGGCGACGTGCTGGTATTCTGCCGCACAGGCGCCTATTCCGTGACCGAGGGCATGGCTGTGTTCCTCAGCCGCGAGATGCCGGTTGTGGCAGTTTATTCCGAGAAAAACGGCCTGACCGTCATCCGCGAAATGCTGTATTCCGACGTTTTCAACACACCTGCGCTTTAAGCGGTTCAACAATCTATCATACCATCCGGCAGCTGTTTTAGTACTAAAACGGCTGCCTGTTTTGAGCTTTTACAATCGGAGTTGATATTGTGTTATTCAATATAACCTATACTTCCCTAAACTTTCTCTTCTTTGTGCTCGCCACCATGCTGGTGTACTTTTTATTTCCCGCAAAGAAGTATAAATGGACTGTACTGCTCGCCGCAAGCTTGTTTTTCTATGCAGTCGCCGGCTACCGCTTTGCCTATTTTATTCTGTTCACCACGCTGAGCACGTATTTGATTGCGCTGTGGATTGACAGAATCTCCAAAAATTCCAAGGCACTGTTAAAATCCAAAAAGTCGGAATGGGACAAAAATCAGAAAAAAGCCTACAAAAACCGTATCAAGATTCAAAAGCGTCTGGTCATGACGCTGGCGCTGGTGCTGAACTTCGGCATTCTGGCGTTTTTGAAGTATTTTAACTTTTTCGCGGGCAGCCTCAACGACATTTTGGGCAGCTTTGGCATGGACTTTTCGGCGCCGACGCTCAATTTGTTTTTGCCGCTGGGTATTTCGTTCTACACCTTCCAGTCCATGGGCTACATCGTGGACGTCTACCGCGAAAAAACACCGCCGCAAAAGAATCCTGCCAAGCTGCTGCTGTTTGTCTCGTTCTTTCCGCAGATTGTGCAGGGTCCTATCAGCATCTATGACCAGCTGGCACATCAGCTGTTTGAGCCGCACGACTTTGACTTTACACGCATGAAGCACGGCATGGAGCTGATTTTGTGGGGCTTCTGCAAAAAAATTATCATTGCCGACCGCGCGGCTATCGCCATTCAGGCGGTAACGGCGGATTACGGCGCCTACAGCGGCACAACGCTGACCTTTATTGTGCTGCTCTACGCCCTGCAGCTTTACGCCGACTTTTCGGGCGGTATCGACATCTCGCGCGGCGTGGCGCAAATCTTCGGCATTGACATGATCGACAACTTCAAGCGACCGTATTTTTCCAAATCCATCAACGAATACTGGCGCAGATGGCACATCTCACTCGGCGCTTGGCTCAAGAACTACCTGTTCTACCCCATCGCCATGTCCAATGTGTTCCTCACCGCGAGCAAAAAGATGAAGAACACGCGCTTTGGCAAGACCGCGGCAGGCACGCATGTTGCCAAGGTGCTGCCGACCAGCGTGGCTTCGCTGATTGTCTTTTTGGTGGTCGGCATCTGGCACGGCGCCGACTGGAAATATGTGGCGTTCGGCATTTGGAACGGCGGCATTATTATGCTGAGCATTTTGCTGCAGCCTGTGTTTGACAGCATCGTCGCCAAGCTGCACATCCGCCGCGAGAGCTTTGGCTACGGCGTTTTCCAGATTTTGCGCACCTTTGTGGTGGTGCTGGTCGGCTATGTGTTTGACGTGGCGCCCAGCTTTGCCGACGGCATGAACACCATCACCGGCTTCTTCACCAACCAGAATTTTGCGCTGTTCGGCGAAGAATGCGACAAGCTCGGTCTGCTCGAAAAGGACTATGTCGTACTGGCAATCGGCGCGGCGATACTGTTCTTTATCGGTGTGATTCAGGAGAGAAATCCCCACACCACCATTCGTGAAATGCTGGACGATACTCCCTTTGCGCTGCGCTTTATCCTCATCTATCTCGGCTTGGTGGCGGTAGCGGTGTTCGGCATCTACGGCTCCGGCTACAACGCGGCGGACTTTGTTTATATGCAATTCTGAGGCACCTTCCATGAAAAAACATACATTCCTTTCGCGGACAGCCAAGATTACCTGCCTGCTGCTCGCTGTGATTCTTACGCTGACCTTTTTGCAGACCTATGTGCTGCGCAAGCTGGATCACAACATGACCCGTCTCGACGGCTATTACCGTCAGGAGCAGGGTGAGCTGGACGTGGTGCTGCTCGGCGCGAGCGAGGTCTATACGGGCTTTTCCGCATGCAGAGCCTATGAAAAATACGGCTTTACGAGCTATCCGGTGGCGTCGGAGTCCCTCACCACCGACGGCATGATGCTGGCGCTCAAGGAGATTATCCGCACACAAAAGCCCAAGCTGCTGCTGATTGAACCGAACGCCTACCTCTACAATGAAACGAAAAATGAAAAAATAGAGGCGCACACGCGCAAGCTGGTGGACAACATTCCGCTGGGAGAAAACAAAATCGACTTTATCAACCGCTGTGTGGACAAGGATTTGCAGATGGAATACTATTTTCCGCTTATCAAATACCACGACCTCTGGCACGAGCTGCCGAACTCCCTGCGGCGAACGGCTTCCGCCATCGAAATGCAGCTCACCGACTCCTACTATCTGAGAGGCTTTCGCACCAACACCGAGGTGTTTAAGCCGAGCGACAAGGTGCTCAACGACAAAATCATTATTGAGAACCGCACCGCCAAGCTCAACAAAACCCTTGAAAAAAAGATGAAGGAGCTGCTGCGCTTCTGCAAGGAGCAAGAGCTGCGTGTGGCGTTTGTCCGCATGCCGCACATGGTCTATCCTGCCACCTATGAACGCGTCAAGCGCTCCAACGAGGCGGCTGAAATCGTGCAAGAATACGGTTACGACTACATCAATCTGGAGCGCGAATGGCGACAGGCAGGCATTGACTACAAAAAGGATTTTTATAATTACGACCACCTCAATATCTACGGCACCGTCAAGCTGACGGATTATCTGGGCGAAATCGTACAGAACAAATACGGCATAAAAAGGCACGCGCTCAGCGGTCCCCAAAAGGAGAGCTGGGACAAGGCGGCAAAGACCTTTGGCAAGCTGTACCGTTACTGTGACGAACAGATCAAAAAGGGACACACCGAAAGCATCAACGAGGATATGATGACGCTCCGCAGAATTGAGCCATATTAGTTTTTACAGCAATTTGCCAATTTTGACAAATTGCTGTTTTTTTCTTGTGTTTTTTGCATGATTATGCTATAGTAGTAGTGTATGTAAAGGAGGGTTCGTATGAATCTGAAAAGACTGGAGCGCCGCGACAGCAGCATGGACCTGATTCGCATTGTCGCCGTGTTCCTGGTTATGTCGGTACACTTTTTGTACCACACCTCAAAGACGGTGGAAAACACCGCCAAAATGGGCTTTTACAACCTGACGGTGGACGGCTTTGGTCCCATCGAGGGCATTGTAAAATACTTCCAGACCGGCGACCCAAACGCGCTGCACGGTCCTGTGATGTTCCTGCTGGTGATGATGAAGGTGCTGTTCTCCGCGTGCGTGCCTTTGTTTATGATTTTGACGGGCTATCTGATGAGCCAAAAAACACTCAGCCGCAAGTACTATCTGGGCATTCGCAAGACTCTGATTGTGTTTGTGCTCGCCACAGTCGTCTGCATGAGCTTCAAGTCAATCTATTTGGTGCCGGCGGCAAAGAGCGCATTTGAGCATTTTGATTTTCAGGCGATGTTCACGGCGATTGCCAACACGCACAAGTATGACCTGAAGCACTTTATACTGAGCATCTTTGACTTCTCCGGCGCCAACTACGCGTGGTATGTCGAAATGTATATCGGGCTGTTTTTGATTGCGCCGTTCTTGAACCTCGCGTACAACAAGCTCGAATCCCAACGCAAAAAGCAGGTGCTGGTGGCAACGCTGGTGGTGCTCACCATTCTGCCCTCGCTGCTCAACGCGTTCCGCTTTGACTCCGCTGAGTGGTGGCTCAAGCCTATCAGCGAAACAAAGGGCTATCAAAAGCTCATTCCGTCGTTCTGGATGGGCGCGATGTATCCCGTCGCCTACTACTTCACCGGCGCCTATATCCGCGAATACGGCGTCAAGCTCAAAACGCGCTCCATGCTGGCGCTGTTCGGCGTCATGCTCTTTCTCTGCACGGCGTTCAGCTTCTACCGCAGCTACGGCGGCACCTTCCAGTCCGGCTCGTGGATTTTCTGGTATGGTGTAGAGCCGTATATCATCGCCACGCTGTTGTTTGTGCTGCTCAGCCGCGTGCGTGCCAACAACTGGCACCCGGCGCTGCGAACGGTCATGTGGAAGATTTCGGACGTCACCTTCGGCATGTATTTACTGTCGTTCGTCTTTGACCTGCTGATTTATAACGGCTGGGTCAATCTGGCGTATGAAAATATCTATCAAAAGCTGCCGCTCTATGTTATCACCGTTCCGCTGTGCTTTGTATGCTCGCTGGCGGCGTCGTTTGCAGTAACGGCGGCTGCAAAGGGAATTATTCTTCTCTACGAGAAAATAAAGAGCTTTGTCAAGGCACAGCGCGCACGCGACGACAAAAACAAATGGCAGGATATTTTGTTCGCAGCGCTGCTGCTCGGCGGCGTGCTCTTTGCGGTCTGGAAGGTGCGCTACGGCTTTGGCAGCAACGACGAGCCGTTTTATCAGACGATTCCACACCGCCTGCTGATGGGCGATGCGCTGTTCAGGGATGAATGGAACCTCTCGCTGATGTCGTCCTTCCTGCTGCTGCCGTTCACGGCTGTCTATACCCTCTTTGCAGGCTCCACCGACGGCATTATTCTCGCGGCGCGTATCTTCTATATCATTGTCCACTGCGCCGCGACCGTACTGCTCTACAGCCGCCTGCGCAAATACGGCGTTCTCTCCGTGATTGCCTGTGCGCTCTATCATCTCTATACGCCCTACAACATCATGGCGCTCAGCTACGACTCCATGGGCGTGGAGCTGGTGCTGCTCGCCGGTGTGCTGCTGGCAACCGCCGACTACCAAAAAAAGCTGTGGATGATACTCAGCGGTCTGTGCTTTGGCGGCGCGGTGCTCTGCTGTCCGTTCCTGCTTGGCGTTTATCTGCTGTATGCCCTGTGCATGGGTGTGCATTGTCTGCTCCGCAAGCGCGGCAGCAAAACGCTGAACAGCGACCTTTTCAGTCCGCGCACGTTCTTTTTCTTCACGCTGGGAGCCGCCGCCCTTGGTGCTGCGTTCCTGCTGTTCACGCTGCCGCGCGTCGGCATCAGCGGACTTTTTGAGAATCTCCGCTACATGCTCGACGATCCGGAGCACCGCACCGGTGGCTTTGGCAGCCGTGTTGAAATCTATTTCAAAGCTATTTTCTATCTAAAACCGCATTTCAAATATGCAATATACAGCTATTGCGCGATGGCGCTTGTCATGCTGCTCGACCGCAAGCGCCGCAGTCACCGCGCCATGTATGTGTTTATCACGGCGGCAATCGTGATGTACGCCGAAATGCTGCTCCTGCCCGAGCTGCACAGCCACACCTACAACGCCATCATGC
>CAMJOD010000001.1 GCA_946407465.1 uncultured Clostridia bacterium | reverse complement strand
TCCACTTTTTGAAGTCAGGCTGCTTGATTTGATTGACCTTCACTCGCGCGGAATAGCGGCGGTAATACTTTCGGTAAATTGGAATTGCTTTATCCTCCGCCATTTTATTTTTGTAGTTCTCCTCGGCGGCGAGGTCGTGGCAGGAGCGGACTTCTCCCGGATGAATCCGGTTACAATACCGCGCGTCGTAGTTGCCCTTGACGGTAAAGAACTGTCCGCAGCGTTCGCAGCGTTTTAGCTTCACACCGTACTCTATCAGCTTATTGAATTCAAGCTCTAAAAACTCGTGCAAGCTCTCACAGCGGTAAAGAATTATAGGTAATAATATCCATGAGGTGACAAACTATCAGAATCGAGGTAAAAGAAAAGCCGAAGCCGGTTTTGTTTTATCTGAGCCGTCAGGAAACCGCCGACGGAGAATTGATGAAAGAAATCGAGGACAACATATTCTTGTTTTCCAGTTTTTTCATCAACCAATTATTCCGCATAAAGGAAACTCAAAAACATACAATAACCTTGCAATTATTTTGCTAAAATGTATCAGGCAAGGGAGATATTAGATATGAAGGCTACTGGAATAGTCAGGAGAATTGATGATTTGGGCAGGGTTGTCATTCCAAAGGAAATAAGAAGAACCCTGCGTATCCGCGAGGGCGACCCGCTGGAGATTTACACTGCCACCGACGGAGAGGTTATTTTCAAGAAGTATTCGCCGGTGGGCGAGCTGTCGGCGTTTGCGGCGCAGTATGCGGATGTGATTGCGCGAATCAGCGGCATGCCGACGCTGATTTGTGACACAGATCATGTGATTGCGGCGGCAGGTGTTTCGAAGCGTGAGTTTTTGGAGCGGCGCGTCAGCGCGGTTTTGGAGAATTTGATGGACGCGCGGCGTAGCTATACCGCGAGTGAGCAGACGCTGGACAACGTGCAGCCGATTGAGGGATTGGAGCACAACGCGGCGGTCATCTTTCCGATTATTTCTTCGGGAGACGTGATGGGTGCGGTGGTGATGCTCAGCGGTGAGAATGTTAAGCTGCCGACCAACACCGAAATCAAGCTCGCCCAGTCCGCCGCCGCCTTCCTTGGCAAACAAATGGAAGCGTGACGCTTCACCCACTCCGGAAACGTGACGTTTCATCCACTCCGCCTTTTAAAAGGTTTTGTTGTTAGGTAGGCTCGATAAACGGCGTGTCGAAAAATTGCAGTTATTCAAACAATGGAAGCGTGACGTTTCATCCACTCCGGAAGCGTGACGTTTCACCCACTCCGCCTTTTGAAAGGTTTTGTTGTTAGGTAAGCTTGATAAACGGCGTGTCAATGCTTTGCGGTTAAATGGGTGTTTATCGTCAGTGTTGTCAGCGTATTATTTTAAAACCCTTATCAAACCAAATAGACAAAACTTAGAATCGTTCAAAAATGTGCAAAAAACAAGGCGTGCGGAAATCCGCACGCCCTTTGCGTTGCATGTTGCTTATTTATTGAATATGGACATGATGTCATAGAATGTATCGTCCTCGTCGTCGGTGGTATCCTTTACGGCGCGGCTGTTTCTTCTGGTGGTTCTGGCGGTGGGCTCGGGCGTGTCAACGATTACGTTGTCCATCGGCGGCTCCTGTGCGGCAGATGCATCGTCGCCGGTGCCAAAGCCGGTTGCAATGACGGTAACGCTCATCTGGTCGTCCATTCTGTCGTCAATAACAGCACCCCAAATGATGTTCGCGTCGTCGGAAACCTTATCCTTAATCATAGTGGAAGCTGCGTCAATATCGTCGAGGCTGACGTCGGACGAAGCGGTAATATTGATAATCAAGCCCTTGGCGCCGTCGATAGAGGTTTCGAGCAGCGGGCTGGAAATTGCCATATCTGCGGCAACTGTCGCCTTATCCTTGCCTGCGGCAGAGCCCATTCCCATGTGCGCGTAGCCTGCGTCCTTCATAACGGAGGTGACGTCCGCAAAGTCGAGGTTCACCAGACCCGGCAGCAGGATAAGGTCGGAGATACTCTGCACACCCTGACGGAGCACGTCGTCCGCGATAGCGAACGCGTTTTGCAGGGTAATGCTGGTTTCGGAAACATATTTTAATCTTTCGTTGGGAACGATAATCAGCGAGTCAACGCAGGCGGACAGCTCGGCAATGCCCTGTTCAGCCTGTGCCATTCTTCTCTTGCCCTCAAACGCAAACGGCTTGGTCACAACACCGACGGTGAGAATGCCCATATCCTTTGCGATTTTTGCCACTACAGGCGCTGCGCCCGTACCGGTGCCGCCGCCCATACCGGCGGTGACAAATACCATGTCGGTATCCTTGAGAAGCGCGGCGATTTCATCCTTGCTCTCCTCAGCGGCGTTCTGACCGATTGAGGGATTGGAGCCTGCGCCCTTTCCGCGTGTCAGCTTTTCACCAATCTGAATCTTCTGCGACGCCTTTGAAAGTCTCAGCACGTGGTCATCCGTATTGATAGCGATAAACTCTACGTTCTTAACATCCATGGCAACCATGCGGTTTACAGCGTTTCCGCCGCCGCCGCCGACACCGATTACCTTAATTTTGGGCATATACTCGCTTTCCAGTTCCAGTTCAAAAGCCATTTTAACTTCCTCCTTAATTTCGAGAATCTATAAAACAACGCCGAGGGGCGTCCCCGTCGCGAGCGCATTCGGCGTTATCACAGCGCCGCCGCGACAGGTTAACTCTCCATAATTGTCATTATACATACTTTGTATCTATACTACCATACTTTTTAAAAAATATCAATGGTTTTGCGTGAGATTTTTTCGGTAAAATCATGGCTAAATCCCATTTTTCTACTGCGCCTGCGGATTATAAGTTGCAGCCTGACCGTATTCGCCGGTATTCGCGTTGTTATTGACTCCCCCGGTATTGCCGGAAACACCGTTTGCATAACCGTTGGCGGAGCTGCTGTTCGCACCGTTGAGGTTATCGTTATAGGTGTAGGTGCCCGCGCCGCCGTTGCCGCCGCTGTCAGACGGTGAGGTTGTGGGCTGCGGCAGGGTGGGAACCGGCGCCGGCGTTGTGGGTGACGGCTTGTAGCGCGACATCTTGTTTTTGTTGCAGGTAGAAACATCCAGCGTGCCGGCAACCATACCGGTTTGGTTGGGGTCGAGCTTTTCGTTGATAATGGTAAAAGCCGTCTTGATTTTGTACTCAATATCATCGGGTAATCCAATATTAATATCAATACGGTTGTCGTAAGTAATAATAATACCCGACAAATTGGTAATGTCAAACGCCGTCACCTTGTCAACACCGTAGGCAGCAAAGCTCTTGGCGACGCTGTGGAGAATATCCGAAACGGTTTCGTCGCCGAAGTCAATATAATTGCCCTTGGTTTTGTCCTTGATTTCGCCGCATTTCAGCTCCACCAAATTCTCGGTAATAACAGGCGTCGTGTCAAGAATCCTGCCCTTGGAGCTGACGGTCAAATAGCCCTCGCCGTCCCGAATGGCGTAGGTCGGAACCGCGTTTTTGACTGTGATTTTTATGGTATCGGGAATGGAGAAGCTCACATCTGCCTTTTCGATATAGGGAAGGTTTTTGACAACCTCCTCAGGTGTACTGTTCCACGTTCCGATAAAAATATTCTGCTGTTCGGCAACATTGCAAAAATCTATAATCTGCTGGCGGTCATAGTAAATATCGCCCTCGACCTCAATTTTTTCTGTTTTGAAGAGAACCGTAAAGCAGAGGACAACGCCGACCAGCAGCACGCCGAGCAGAATTGTCGCCGACAGCAGAATATGCTTAAAGCGCACCTGTTTGCGGCTGAGCGGCTTTTTGTTGCGGCGAATAACCTCGCGCTCCTGTCGGCGGATCACCTTGGCGCGCCGTTCCTGCCGCTGCTTTTCGGCGTATTCATCCACATAGTAGCCGTCCTCATGATCCTGCGGACGGAGATTGCGGATTTTTTCCTTGCCCTCCCGGCGAAACTTTTCTTCGCGGCTGAGGTTGCTGCGGCGCTCAGCCTGCCGCTTGTCACGTCTTGCGGAAACAGCTTCCTTGATTTTGCTGGTGGCGTTCTCCGCTTTTTTGGAGACGGCACTGTTAGCCTTCAAAATCTTTTGGGAGGCTTTTTTATTCTGTTTTTCCTGTTTATCCTGTTCTCTGTGAAATTTCTGCGCCTGCTTTGCCGCTTCCTTTCGCTTTTTGGCAAGCTGTTTTTTGTCCTTGGAATCCAACAGTTATCCTCCTAACTTCCTGTTTCCGACAAAATTGACACTACAATTTGACACTATATTGCAATTATCCTATACTCTTTTTATGTCCGCGCCGAGCGAAGCAAGCGCCTGCTCAAAACGCTCATAGCCACGATCCAGATATTTTACACCGCCGAGCTCGGTTTTGCCCTCGGCACACAAGCCTGCGACGACAAGCGCCGCCGCTCCGCGCAAATCCGTCGCCTCAACCGCCGCGCCGTATAGCTGCGGCACGCCGTCAATCACGGCAAACTTGCCCTCGGTTTTGATGTCCGCTCCCATGCGCGTCAGCTCCGCGACATGGCGATAGCGGTTTTCAAATATATTTTCAATCAATACCGTCGTGCCGTCCGCAACGGCTGCAGCTGCCAGCAAGGGCGACTGCGCATCCGTGGGAAAGCCCGGATACGGCATGGTACGTACGATTTTCATGGAGCGCAGACGGTCGGGAGCCGTCACACGCAGCTCATTTTCCTTGGCTGAAAAAGTGCAGCCGGCGTCCTCAAACACCGGCAAAACCGCCGACAAATGGCTGTGTATCACGCCTTTGAGCGTGACAGAGGAGCCGGTGACGGCAGCGCAGGCAATCAGCGTCGCCGCGACAATGCGGTCGGGAATGACCGCGTGCGCACAGCCGTGAAGCGCACGGACGCCTTCGATGTGAATCACGCTCTCTCCGGCGCCGTAAATCCGTGCGCCACAGCGGTTTAAGTAATCGGCAAGGTCGGTGATTTCCGGCTCGCGTGCCGCGTTCGTCAGCGTAGTGACGCCCTCGGCGGTGCAAGCCGCCAGCACAACCTCCTCGGTCGCGCCCACACTGGGAAACGGCAGGATAATGTCCGCTCCCTTTAGACCGTGCGGTGCGCGGCAGTCGAGCCAGCCGTGGCGCTCCTTTATGACCGCACCCAGACGGCGCAACGCCTTGAGGTGCATATCAATCGGCCGCTGCCCGATTTCGCAGCCGCCGGGCAGGCTGAGCCTGACTCTCCCCTGCTTGGCGAGCACCGCTCCCAAAAACAAAACAGAACCGCGCGTTTGACGCATGAATGAATCGGGAATATCGTGCCGCGTGACGCCGCCGTTTTTGACAATAACCGTGCCGTCGCAGCGCTGCGCTGTGCAGCCCAGCCAACGGAGAATCCGCAGCGAGGCTTCGGTGTCCGAAAGCTGCGGACAGTTGTAGAGCACGCTCTCACCCTGCGCCAGCACCGTTGCCGCCAAAAGCGGCAGCGCGCTGTTTTTTGCTCCCTGGAGCCGCACGTCGCCGCTGAGCCGCTTTTGTCCCGTCATATACAATTTTGACACACAAACACCCTCTCTTGTCATCATAGTTTATTCTATGACGAAAGGCAAAGGGTGTGTGATTTTTTCGGATGTTATTTGAAATCCGCTGTTCTTATATTATATCAGATTTAATACCTGTTTGACAACGGAATAAATGCGCTCATTTGCGTTGGTAATCGCCATTTTTTTGGAGTTTTCGCTGAATTTTGCCAGCGTCTCCTCATCATGCAGCATAGCGTCCGCCTTTTCAATGACAGCCGCGCCGCTGAGGTTGATCTCCTCAATAATCTCCGCCGCTCCCGCGTCAACCAGCGCCATGGCGTTGTGGTACTGGTGATTCTCCGCAACATTGGGAGAGGGAATCAGGATAGCCGGCTTGCCCATCGCCTGAATCTCGCTGAGCGTAATGGCGCCTGCGCGGCTGATGACCAAATCCGCCGCCGCCATACAGGTGGGCATGTTGTCGATGTAGGGGCGAATGTCCAGATTGGGACAGTTGTCCGGCTCCACACCTGCCTCGCGCAGCTTGTCAGGGAACCAGCCGCCGTATTTTCCGTAGGCGTGAATGTGCTGATAGCGGCCATTTTTGCCGCTGCGCGCGATGAGGTCAACAAGCGCTTCGTTGATTTTTTGCGCGCCGAGGCTGCCACCGAAGGACAGAATGACCGGACGCTGGTCAAGTCCGAGCTGTTTGCGCGACTCCGCCTTGTCTGCGGTCAGAATTTCGCCGCGAACGGGATTGCCTGTCACCACAACGGGAACATCCTTGAAATACGGCTTTGCCGCCTCGACAGCCAGCATAACCTTTTTCACGCGGTGCGCGAGCATTTTGTTTGTCACACCGGGATAAGCGTTCTGCTCGTGAATCAGACACGGAATGCCGAGCCGAGCCGCGTCGCGGACAACCGGTCCCGACACGTAGCCGCCGGTGCCGATGCACAGATCGGGCTGAAACGCCTTGATAATCTTCTTCGCGGCGGCAGACGAGGTCACGGTGCGCCGCACCGTGCGCAGATTTGCCGCCACACTTTTGGGCGACAGACTGCGCTGAAAGCCGCTGATGGTGATGGACTCAATCGGAAAGCCTGCCTGCGGCACCAAGCGCTGTTCCATGCCGTCCTTGTTGCCGATAAACAAAAACTCCGTGTCGGGTCTTTTCTGCTTGATGTAGCCCGCAATTGCGAGCGCTGGATTGATATGTCCGGCTGTGCCGCCGCCTGCTAATAAAATCTTCATAAGTCACCGCTTTTGTTAGAGTTGAGAGTTGAGAGTTGAGTGAAGGTCGCGCAAGAAAGCGTTGTGTGTAAAAACAAGCCATTCGTTCACGCGTTGAAAATATATCTTATGGAAACGTTTCTAATTTAAAATCTTTTTGAAAGGTCGATAGAAAAACTACCGAAACAGCCTTTTCTGACGCGCCGTTTTGCAACGGCTGCCAAAACAGCCGCGCTGTCCAAAGGCGCGCTGCCCACCGTGGCAACGGTACTGCCCACCGCGGCAACGGTACTGCCCACCGCGGCAACGGTACTGCCCACCGCGGCAACGGTATGACGCGCCGTTTCGCAACGGCTGCCAAAACAGCCGCGCTGTCCAAAGGCGCGCTGCCCACCGTGGCAACGGCTATTGGCGTTCTATGTTGGCGGTTCGGGAAATGGAGAGGATGATGCCCATTTGAGCCAAGAGCATAATCAGAGAGGAGCCGCCGTAGCTGAAGAACGGGAGACTGATGCCGGTGTTCGGGAGCCAGTCGGTGATAACCAGAATGTTGAGCACTACCTGAATACCGATTTGGGAGGTCAGACCGATTCCGAGAAGCTTTCCGAATTTGTCCTTGGCACGCAGCGACAGCGTGATGCCGCGCCATACCAAGAGGGCAAATATCAAAAGAATAATCGCTGCGCCAATCAGTCCCAGCTCCTCGACGACGATGGCAAAGATAAAGTCGTTCTGCGGCTCGGGCAGATACAGATATTTCTGACGCGATTGTCCCAAGCCGAGTCCCCAGAAGCCGCCGGAGCCGATGGCGTAGAGAGAATTGCGCGTCTGCCAGGTGGAGTCCCACAAATCGGTGCCGCGTTCGGCGGAAAGCGCCTGTCCCCAACCGTCCATACGCGTCATTGCGTAGGAGAGTCCGCCCGTGACCGCGAGCAGCAGAATAATAACGCCGAGCGCGATGCCGCCCACAACGAGATATTTTGTTTTCATGCCGCCGACGTAGAGCATAATGACCGTGAGCACGCCGATGATAACGATGCCCGAATAGTGCGGCTCCAAGAGCAGCAGCACCGAAATAGAGCCAAAGACGATGACGCCCGGCAAAATGCTGTATTTGGGCAGCTGCATTTTGTTGTAATATTTGCTGCACCAGTGCGAGAAAAAGAGAATGACGGCAAACTTGGCGATTTCGGAGGGCTGAATGTTAAAGATGCCGAGCGGTATCCAGCGCTTGACGCCGCCCTCGCCGGAGGGCAGAACCAATACCAGCAGCAGGAAAAAGTACGCCGCACCCATGACGATGGGCGCTGCCTTGTGCAGTTTGTTGTAGTTAAAGAACGACAGCACCGCCATGCCGATAATGCCGACAATGATAAACAGAATCTGGCGTTTGAGATAGTAGAAGCTGTCCTCCTGCGTGTAAAACGCAAAGGCGTAGCTTGCCGAAAACATCATAATCGTTCCGACAATCAGCAATATCAAAATGATAATGCAAAACGGCAGGTCGATTCCCATGCCGACGTCAAACCATTTTGCGTTTTTTTCGCGCCTGCGAACGGGACGGACAAAAAAGCGTTCTCTGTCCTGTTCGCGGTGTGGCTTTTTCTTTTGACGCACCTTTTCGTCATAAATACGGTTTAAGTCGCCGCGAAAAAGCATTTTGTTTTTGGGTGAAGAAGCCAAATTTTTTCCTCCCAATTTGCCTGCCGCAAAGGCAGGGTCAAAAGAGTCATGAATGATTGTTAATATACCGGTACCTTTACGCCGAAGATAACGAGCAGGAAGGAGATTGCGCCGAACAGCGCCGTTACCGCGCTGAATACCGCGACGATTTTTACCTCGCTCCAGCCGCACATTTCAAAATGATGGTGAATCGGGCTCATCTTGAAAAGGCGCTTGCCGTGGGTCAGTTTGAAGTAGCCCACCTGCAGGATAACCGAGAACATTTCGCAAAGATACACGATGCCGAGCGGCAGCAGCAGAATGGGCATTTTGGTGGCAAACACCAAGGCGCAGACAACGCCGCCGAGGAAGAGCGAACCGGTGTCGCCCATGAATACCTTGGCAGGGTGGAAATTCCAAACAAGGAAACCGAGACACGCACCGGCAACCGCCGCGCTGAACGCGGTGAGACCGAGACAGTAGAGAGAGCTGGAAATCAGCATGACAGCCACCGCCACAAAGAAGGTGATGGAACCGTCGAGACCGTCTACGCCGTCCGTGAGGTTGACAGCGTTGACAATGCCGACGATGACAACAGCGGAGATAATGTAGTAGAAAAAGCCGAGGTCAACCTTGCCGACAAACGGAATGATTGTTTCGGTGCCGCAGCCCGAAAAGCCGAGAATCGCCAGATATGCCGCCGCGGAAGCAAACTGGAAAACCAGCTTTTGCGGCGCGGTGAGACCGAGGTTGCGCTTTTTGACAACCTTGGTGTAGTCGTCCACAAAGCCGATGATGCCGTTGGCGAGCGCCAAGCCGAGACCGGCGAAAATATAGACAACCTCACTCGAAATATCGGCGCGGTAGGTGTTGATAAACTCGCTGCCGGTGAGAATATAGACAACCGTGCTGACGATGGTGACAAAGGTAATCGCGATAATAAACATAATGCCGCCCATGACGGGAGTGCCCTGCTTTTCTTTGTGCCAGCTGGGACCGATTTCAAGAATCGTCTGTCCGAAATTGAGCTTGTGCAGATAGGGAATCAAAAATCTTCCCACCACTGCCGAAATGACAAACGCGAGAATCGCCGCGCAAAATGTCCATATGCCGTAAACTACCATTTTTATCTTCCTTTCAGTGTTTCTCTCTCATGTCTCTCTGATTGATTAGTCGTTGAAGCCCTCGCTGGCGACCGCGCTGAAGGTCAGTGTGATAACCGTGCCGGGCTGCACAATATTGCCCATGGCGATGTCCTGCGCCGAGCAGGTGCCGCCGGAGCCGACAGCTCCCTTGAAGCTGATATTGAGTCCGTATTGGCTCGCCACATAGTTGGCGTCCTCCGCCGTGTAGCCGTAGAAGTTCGGCACCGTGACAGTCTCGCTGCGGCTTGCGTCGTCGGTGTAGAGGACGATGTTGCCGCCGTGGGAAACCTTGGACGATACGAGCGGCAGCTGCGAAACGACCGTGTCGCCGTTGCCCTTGATGCTGCACGTAAAGCCGTCTGCCTCAACCTTCTTGACCGCCTCCTTGAGCTCAAGACCCGTGTAGTCGCCTGCGGAAGCGTCGAGATATTTGACGTCGATGTCGGAATAGTCGGTTTTGATTTCGAGATAAGGCAGCACCTCGGTCATGATATTGATAAAGACCGGAGACGCGACCACGGAGCCGTAGTATTTGTCGGCGGACGGCGTGTCGAAGAACAGCAGCATAACAATCTGCGGATCGTCTATCGGCGCAAAGCCGCAGATGGAGGCGATGTAGTCCTCCTCAAATACGCTCTGCTTGCGGATAACGCCGATTTTCTCGGAGGTACCGGTTTTGGCGCCGACGCGATAACCCGCGACATAGCCTGCCGTGGCACGCGAGCGCTGTGTGTTGTAGCCGAGAATCTCGCTGATTGCCTTGGAGGTGTTTTTGGAGATAACCTGCCGCTTGATTTTCTTTTCGTAGGATTTGACAACGTTGCCCTTGGCGTCGGTGATTTTGGACACGACATAGGGCTGCACAACGTAGCCGCCGTTGGCGACTGCCGAGCAGGCGGTAATCATTTGAATCGGCGTGATACCGAAGTTCTGTCCGAAGGACGCAACCGCAAAGTCAACCTCGTCCATGGCGCCCTCCGCCCAGAAGGTGTCGTCCGACTCACCGGGCAGGTCGATGCCGGTTTTGTCGGCAAAGCCAAAGCCCTTGTAGTAGTCGCGGAATTTTTGCATGCCGACGAGCTGTCCGATTTGGATAAACG
The DNA here is from genome assembly GCA_946407465.1 of uncultured Clostridia bacterium. GTDB lineage: Bacteria > Bacillota > Clostridia > Oscillospirales > Acutalibacteraceae > Ruminococcoides. The sequence goes on along the minus strand of CAMJOD010000001.1, from coordinate 42,500 downwards.
CCGGGTTGCAGGAGTTGCAGATTGCCAGCGTAAAGTTCTCGACGCCGTGACCGGCAAGCGTGTGACAGTGGATTTCCTTGTCCTTGATGACGATGGAGCCGTTGCAGATAAAGGTGCTGTCATCGTTGATTTTGCCCTCCTCCAACGCCATGGAGGCAGTGCACATCTTAAAGACGGAGCCGGGCATGTAGGTGTCGGATACCGCCTTGTTGCGCCACATAGCCGACAGCGCCTCGCTCTCGGCACGCTCACGGTCGCGCTCGGGCAGGGAGTCAATCACCTTTTGGTCTGCCTCGGGCAGCGTGTAGGGCGAGTTTAGATCGTAGCCGGGAGAGGTGACCATCGCCTTGATAGCGCCGGTGTTGACGTCCATGGCAATGCAGACGCCCTTGTTGAGGACGTTGTAGGTCTGAATGCCCTCCAGCATGTATTTTTCACAAATCTCCTGAATGTTCTGGTCGATTGTCAGATAGATGTTGTCGCCGTCCTGCGAGTCGATGTTTTGCTCATAGGCAAAGGGCATGTTGGTGCCACGCGCGTTTTGGGCGGTGACAATTCTGCCGGGCGTGCCGGAGAGATATTTGTCATACTGAAACTCAACGCCCTCCAAGCCCTGTTCGTCCGCGCCGGCAAAGCCGATCACGCTCGAAGCCAGCGTGCTGTGCGGATAGTAGCGCTTGTAATCGTCGAGCAGCGAGATGACGCCGCCGCAGTCATACTCCTTGGCAAGCATGTTGACAAGCTCAATCACCTTGTCGCGCTGCTCTGCCTCCACCTTGCGCTTGACAACCGAGTAGTAGCTCTTTTGTTGGGTCTTTTCGTAGACATTGTCGTAGTCCACGCCCAGAATCTCCGAAAGACCCTTTGCCGCAGCCGCGCGCTGTTCGTCGTTCTTGAAGTTGATTGGCGACATTACCACCTGCCACACCGACGCGCTTTCGGCAAGCACGTTGCCGCTTTCGTCGTAGATGGTGCCGCGCTTGGCGGTCAGCGTGGTGTCGGCGAGCTGTTGGTCAACCGCACGCTCCTGCAAATCGCTGCCCTGCACGACCGTCAGCAGTCCGAGACGGAGCAGCGTAGCGCCGAAGCCGATGACCAGAATGACGATAATCAAAACAGCCGCACGCTGCCGTAGCCGCTGGTTGGGTCCCTTGGCGGCATGCTTGGCGGTTTTCGGAGTTGAATTTTTTGAAAATCTTTTGAAAAAATCCTTAGGAGACGATTTCTTTTCCTGCAATTAGGTCCCTCCCGATATTGTCTGTGCTGATACTATCTTCCGAAAAGTCCTTTCAGGGCGTTTTTTCGGAGAATAATACAGTATATTCATTAAATTATAATTATAGCAGATTCATGCGTGTTTTTCAATCATTTTGCGCGAGAAAGTCCGCTATTTCTTTTGATTACTTTTGTATCTTTTGCAGCGTATGGCTTATGAAGAAAAAAGAGTCAAGACACCGTCTTAACTCTCCTTTTCCATACTATATGTATTTCCCTGCTCTCCGCATTATGACCAAAGGCTGGACAAAGATTCAAAGAAGCGGGTAAAAATATTGGTGTCCTGCTGATTTGAAACCTCCGCCTTGTCGTCTGTTTCCAGCGCGACAAACTCCTTTTGCGTGTTGGACGCCTTTGTCATGCCCAGCACCTCGGTGGCGTACTTTTCGATTTCCGCCTTGGTGTGAGCGGTCTCCACCTTCATTTGATTTTGAATGTAGATACTCTCGGTGTCGGCAAGAGTTTTTTCAGCCGTAATAATCTCCTGATTCAGCTCGGTTAGCTGCACCTGACCGACAATGATAACGCCGATCACAAAGGTGACGATGCCTGCTCCGACCGCGCCGGCGGCAAGCTTGAACGGATTATGTTTGCGGCGGCGGATTTTGTTCAGCTCCTCGGTGGGCAGCTGCACAACCTCAGCCTTGCGGTTTTGTCTTTTTTTATGCGAGCGCCGCTCCTCCTCCGTCCTGTGACGCTTGGGAGCCGCAGCGGAATAACGCAAATCATCGTCAAACAGACTCAAATCATAGGCTGCATTAGGATTAGAATATGCCATACTATGCACCTTTCCAAACTATCTATCGAAAAATATCATAAAACACACGGTCGCCTTATAATTCTATAAAGCAAAAAAGTTTCAAAATTTTAACAATTCGTTTCCACAAGAACCGCTCAATTTGGCGAAATTCATTAGAGAAACAGGTATATTTCAAACATTTTGGGATTTGGAACCCCATCACTACTATCGCTTGTGGTCGCCAAACTGTTTACAACTTTGTTATAATTTTACTACAAATTCCCGGATTTGTCCAGTCCTGAGAGAAAATTTTTTAAATTTTTTCGCAAATTCTCAACTTTGCACTTCTTGCTCTGGGGTTATCAGCCAATTCTGTTTCATTTGCACAAACCGGTTTTTTGTTCACCAGACGCGCTTTCGGCTTGTTTCCGCATACGCAAACAGGGAAATCCTTGGGACAGGTGCAGCCCCGGCACCAATCCGCCATCTGCTGCTTGACAATCCTGTCCTCGAGCGAATGGAAGGTGATAACCGCCAGTCTGCCGCCCTTTCCGAGCAGCTTGAACGCGTCGTTCAGGCCGCGGCTGAGCACGTTCAGCTCGTCGTTGACGGCAATGCGAATCGCCTGAAAGGTCTTGCGTGCCGGATGCCCGTCGCGGCGCACCTTTTGCGGCACGCTCGCCTTGACGATTTCGGCAAGCTGCAGCGTGGTGGTGACAGGCGCCTGCTCACGCGCTGCGATAATGCCCTTGGCAATGGAGGCGGCAAAGCGCTCCTCGCCGTATTCCGCGATAATCCGGCGCAGCTCCTCATAGGGCAGGGTGTTGACCAGCTCCTCGGCAGTGACGCCGCTGCGGCTCATGCGCATGTCGAGCTTGGCGTCCTCATGAAAGGAAAACCCGCGCGAAGCCGTGTCGAGCTGATGGGACGAAACGCCTATATCAAGCAGCACGCCGTCCACGCGGCGCACCCCGCGCAGCTCCAGCAAATCCTTCATGTTGCCAAAGTTGCCCTTGATGACAATGGCATTTTCGTTTTTCTTGAATTTTTGGGTAAGCGCAGAAATAGCGTCGGGATCCTGATCGATTGAAATCAGCTTTCCCGTCGTCAAACGCTTGAGTATTTCGGTGCTGTGACCGCCGCCGCCGGCGGTGCCGTCCACATAAATGCCGTTTTCTTTTATGGCAAGTCCTTCTATCGTCTCTCGCAGAAGGACGGGCGTGTGCGAAAATTCCATGTCATCCTCCTAGAGTCTGAGCAGAGTAAGCGCTTCCGCAATCGTGTCCTGCTGGGCGCTGATAAATGCGTCAAAGCGCTGCGGACACCAGATTTCTATGCGATTGTTCATACCGATTACCAGCGCGCTGCCGTCGATTTTGGCAAACTCGCGCAGCGCCTGCGGCAGCATGACCCTGCCCGACGCATTCGGCGAAACCTCCACCGCCGTCGCGGTAAAGGCGTATTGCAGCGCCATGGCTTTGTCGGCAGGCAGCTCCATAATCTTTGCCGAAAGTCTGTCGAACTCCTCGGCTGACATCGCCTGAATGCAGGTGTTGCCGAAGCCGCGCGCTATATAAAAGCTGTCTCCCAGCTCTTCACGAAACTTGGCGGGCAAGACGATTCTTCCCTTTGTGTCAACCGCGTGATTCGACATGCCGGAGAACATCTGCCCACCTCCTTCTGTTCTTGAATGTTAAACATCGGTGCCATTTCGTTCATAAAACACACAAAATGACACGAAATGACACCTTTTGTTTCATTATATACGAAAATGTTAAAAAAATCAAGAGGTAACAGGCAGTTTTTTTCGCACATGGCAAAAGCGCCCTGTCCGAAACAGGGCGCTTTGATTATGCAATCACATTATTTGTCTTTTTTGGCAGCCTTTTTGGGTGCGGCCTTTTTGGCAGGTGCCTTCTTTGCGGGCGCCTTTTTGGCAGCCGCCTTCTTGGCAGGCACCTTCTTCTTGGGAGCCACCTTCTTGGCAGGCTCTTCCGCTTTTTCGGCAGGTGCTTCCTTCGGCTCCTCTGCTTTTTTGGCAGGTGCTTCCTTCGGCTCCTCTGCTTTTTTGGCAGGTGCTTCCGCCTTCGGCTCTTCTGCTTTTTCGGCAGGTGCTTCCGCCTTCGGCTCCTCTGCTTCTTCGGCAGGAGCTTCTTCCGCAACGGGCGCTTCTTCAGCGGCAGGGGCTTCCTCAACCGCAGCTTCCTCAGCGGTCGCCTCTACGGCTTCTGCCTCGGGCTCTTCTTCCTCTTCCGGAAAGGGCTTTTTCGGAACAGGCAGCTCTTCCTTAAGCTTGTAATAGGTTACGCCGAGCGGAGGCAGGGTGATGGAAATGCAGTAATCCAAATCATGCTCTTTCTCATTGATTGCCTGAATGTCGCCCTCGTTCTTGATGTCGGTACCGCCAAATTCAGCCGCCTCGGAGTTGAATACCTCTTCATAGATGCCGTAAACGGGAACCGCGACGCGGTAGTTTTCACGGGTAACGGGCTGGAAGTTGCAGACAACCAAAATCTCGCTGCCGTCGAGCGCAATTCTGCGGAACGCGATGACGCTGTTCTGATAGTCGTCGAGCGCGACCCAACGGAAGCCGTTCCAGTCGTAGTCGTTCTCGTGCATGGCAGGCGTGTCGAGATAGAACTTGTTCGCCGTGGCAAAGAAGTGCTGGAGCTGCTGATGCTTCTCGTATTCGAGGAGGTTCCACTCAAGCTGAGTATTGGCGTTCCACTCGTCAAACTGACCGATTTCGGAGCCCATGAACATGAGCTTCTTGCCCGGGTGCGCGAGCATGTAGGAAACAAAGCCGCGGACGCCCTGGAACTTCTGGTCGTAGCCGCCGGGCATTTTATTGATAAGCGAGCCCTTGCCGTACACAACCTCGTCGTGCGAGATGGGCAGCATGAAGTTCTCGGAGAAAGCATAAACCATGCTGAAGGTGAGGGTGTCGTGGTGATAATTTCTCCACAGGGGATCGAGCGAGATGTAGGACAGCATGTCGTTCATCCAGCCCATGTTCCACTTGTAGTCAAAGCCGAGTCCCAAGCCCTCGATGGGATAACGGGTAACGTTCGGCCAGGCGGTGCTCTCCTCGGCGATCATCATGACCTCGGGATAGAACATGTGGACAACGTTGTTGAGCTTCTGGAGGAAGTCAACCGCCACTAGGTTCTCTCTGCCGCCGTAGGCGTTGGCAATCCACTCGCCGTCCTTGCGGTTGTAGTCGAGGTAGAGCATGGAAGCGACAGCGTCCACACGGATACCGTCGATGTGATACATATCGAGCCAGAACATAGCGGAGGAAATCAGGAAGCTGGTGACCTCATATCTGCCGTAGTTGAAGATGTAGGTGCCCCACTCCTTGTGCTCGCCGATTCTCCAGTCCTCATACTCATAGCAGCCGGTGCCGTCAAAGCGTGCAAGGCCGTGAGCGTCCTTGGGGAAGTGAGCCGGAACCCAGTCGAGGATAACGCCGATGCCCTCCTGGTGAGCGCGGTCAACAAAATACATCAAATCCTTCGGCTCGCCGTAACGGGAGGTAGCGGCGTAGTAGCCGGTTACCTGATAGCCCCAGCTGCCGTCGAAGGGAAATTCGGTGAGAGGCATGAACTCAATGTGAGTGTAGCCCATCTTTTTTACATAGGGAATCAGCTCGTCCGCCAATGCGCGGTAGCTGTAGAAGTTGCCGTCCTCATACTTTTTCCAGGAGCCGGCGTTGACCTCGTAGACGTTGATTGCCTGCGTCTTGTGGGGATGGTCCTTTTTCCACTGAACCCAAGCGCCGTCATTCCACTGATAGTCATAAATATGATAGGTGCGCGAAGCGTTGTCGGGACGGGTCTGGCAATGGAACGCATAGGGATCGGTCTTCATAATGCGCTCGTTCCACGGGGTCTCTACGCAATACTTGTAGCACGCAAATTCCCAAACGCCCTCAATGAACAGCTCCCAGACGCCGGAGTCGGAAATTCTGTACATATAGTGCGCGTCGGGGTTCCAGTCGTTGAAGTCGCCGACGACGGAAACGGATTTTGCGTTCGGCGCCCATACTCTGAAAACGACGCCCTGGCGGCCGTCCCAGTTTTCAAAGTGAGATCCGAGGAAATGATAAGCTCTTGCCGCCTCGCCCTGCAAGAATTGCTCGAGCGGAGGTCTGTTGTCATTAATAGAGAATGCCATAATATACCTCATTTCTTAAGATAGAATTGATAATCTGTAAATGCAATGGTAATAGATTTACAACTATTTATTATATTATACCTAAATTTATCCAAAAATACAAGGGTTAAATAAAATTTTTATGTAAATATTTTTGGACAAATTTGTACATATAACGCATTTTTCCGTTATAGTGCACAATTACAAAGGTTGATTTTTGTATATCCGCCATCCGCAAAAAATCTTAATGCTTTTATCGCAAAAAGTATTATCGTTCATCCGGCGCCGCAGGCTGCCAAGAGCGAATCAGCTTGGTGTGATAGTCGGCGCCGCAGGGCTTGACCGCCTGATATGCCAGCGCGGCTATGTCCGTGGCGAGAATATCGCGGCGCAGAAATTCGGCTGCCGTGCTGTCCGCTTTCATCGCCTTGGCAGCGGAGGTGACGACCGGCAGACGGCAGGTCTTTAGCAGCGCGGCGCCTGTCTGTGAAAAGCCGAGCACGCGCACATAGTCCGCCCTCTGCGCCTGCAGGCTCTCGGTGACACCGAGCAGCGCACAGCAGAGAATCCGCCGCAGCCGCGCATGGGTGTAGCGCTTGGTTTTGACGGCGGCGATTATGTCCTCCACGGAATGACAGGTCTTGACGGCGGCTGTCAGGCGGTTTTCCAAGCCCTCGCCCACCTCCGGCAACGCGCGAAAATCCGCAGCTGTCATGGTGCGCAGACGGCAGAGCACCGCTCTTTCCAGAAGTGCCGGATACGTGACGTCCGCAGGCGGCTCGGGCATAAACGCCGAGACGTCCTCTCCCCTGCGCAGGCGTTCGCGGATTGCCGAAGCGGAAAGATAGCCGCCGCAGCTCTCGCGGCTGTCGTGCGCTGCGCCGACACGGCGGACAGGCAGCGGCTTGACGGAGCTGCCGCCCAGCGCGCGCAGATATTCCACCGCCAAAACAGAATTTGGCTGCGTGAGCATATCCGCCGCCGCGTCGCCGCAAACCTCTCTGACCGCCTGCTCCGCTGCCTGCGGATAATAGGCGCCGCCTTTCATCAACAAAGCAATTTTGCGGTTGACTGCCTCGTTTTGAAACGCGTCCGCCGCAGCTTGCAGTGCCGGCAAGTTGTCGTCCTCACACCCGAAGGCGAGGCAGCTTGTGCTCTCAAAAGCCGTGGCAATATGCACCCCTGCCTGCGCAAAGCGCTGTGCGCACGACACGGCATGCACCGCCGGCAGCTCCGCGACAATATCCGCGCCATAGCGCAGCGCCGCGGCAGCTCGCTCAAATTTGGAGCATACGGCGACCTCGCCGCGCTGGCAAAAGCTGCCCGACATGACCGCCAGCACCGGCTCGTTTGTCAGCCGCTTGGCGGTTTCTATTATATAACGGTGTCCGTTGTGAAAGGGGTTGAACTCGCAAATGATGGCTACCATGGCTTCTCCGTCAATGTTTTTTTGAAAAATGAAAAAAATACTTGAAAACCGGCTATTAATGTAGTATTATATTAAAGTATATTGTTATAATTATACATGATTTTTTTTCAATAATCAAGTGGAGGGATTGTTCCAGATGAAAGTTTTAGTTATCAACGCAGGCAGCTCGTCGCTCAAATATCAGCTGATTGATATGACCGACGAGAGCGTACTCGCAAAGGGAAACTGTGAAAGAATCGGCACCGACGGCGCCTTTATCGGCTTTAAGGCGCCCGACGGCGGCAAGATTGAGCGCAAGACGGAGATGAAGAATCACACCCAGGCGTTTGAGGCAGTCAAGAACGCGCTTCTCGACCCCGAATACGGCGCGATTAAGAGCCTTGACGAGGTTTCCGCTATCGGTCACCGCATCGTACAGGGCGGCGCTTACTTTGACCGTTCCGTGCTGATTGACGCGGACGTTCTCGACAAAATCAAGGAGCTGTCTCCCTTGGCTCCGCTGCACAATCCCGCTCACATTCAGGGCATTGACGCCTGCACCGAGGTATTCGGCACCGAAATGCCGCAGGTCGTTGTATTTGACACCGCGTTCCACCAGACCATGCCCCCCAAGGCATATATGTTTGCGGTTCCCTATGAATACTACGAAAAGTACGGCGTGAGAAAGTACGGCTTCCACGGCACCTCTCACCGCTATGTCAGCGCCAGAATGGCGGAGCTGATGGGCAAGCCCATTGAGGAGCTCAAAATCATCACCTGCCACATCGGCAACGGTTCCTCCATCACCGCCGTCAAGAACGGCAAGGTGGTAGACACCACCATGGGCCTGACGCCGCTGGGCGGCTTTATGATGGGCACGCGCTCCGGCTCTCTCGACCCGTCCGTTGTCACCTTTATCGGTGAAAAGGAAGGCATGAGCATGGGCGAAATGTCTGACATGCTCAACAAAAAGTCCGGTCTGCTCGGCGTTTCGGGCGTTTCCTCCGACGACAGAGACGTGACCGCCGCCGAGAACGAGGGCAATCCCAGAGCCAAGCTCGCGCACGAGATGCTCTACTATCAGATTGCGCAGTATGTCGGCAGCTACTTTGTCGCTATGGGCGGCTGCGACGCGATTGTTTTCACTGCCGGTCTGGGCGAAAACCAGCCTGTGCTGCGTGAAAAGGTCTGCGACTACCTCGCCTGCCTCGGCGTTGACCTCGACAAAGACGTCAACAACGCCACCATTCACGGCAAGCAGGGCATGCTCACCAAGCCCGAATCCAAAATCCGCGTGGAGCTGATTGCTACCGACGAGGAAATGGTTATCGCAAGAGACACAAGAGACATTGTGGCGAATTTATAATTTGTAATGCATAATTCTTAATTATCGCTCAATCAAATCAAGATATAAAACAGGGACGCGATTCACCTCACGTCCCTGCTTTTTATTTTCCTATCAACTAATTACGCATTACGCATTACGCATTAAGAATTAACTAGGTTTCTGTCCTTCACGACGGTGTCGTCGGTGTCGCGGAACAGGAGCGAAATGCACCAGATTGCCGCCAGCGCGACAACAATATAGATGATACGGCTGATGACGCCGTTTTGACCGCCGCCGATAAAGGCAACCAAATCGAATTGAAAAATGCCGATGCTGCCCCAGTTCAGACCGCCGATAATCAAAAGCGTCAACGCTATTTTATCTAACATTCCTAAGCCTCCTTACAGAATGATGATAATAGTGTTGACGGATTTTTTTGAATTATGCAGTTTTTATTTTAAAACGAACAGCAAGCCGATAATCAAAATGCCCATGCCGATAACGGCGCAGCCAAAGATGCGGCTGATTTTGATTGCCTTTTTGAGCTTGTGCTTTTTGATCATGCCCTCGGTCGGAAAAGGCAGCAGAATCAGCATCGCGCCCAAAACAAAGCAGGACAGCGTGGCGACGGTGACGCCGACAGGCGGATTGAACGCCGCGAAAAACAGTCCGACCGGAATACCGAACACGCAGACGGTGTTGATAATCAAGAATATTTTGGAATAGCGCTCGCTTCCGCGGTAAAAGCGCACCGTGTTTTGCTCACATTCCTCGCAGCAATACTGTTCAAAATTAGATATTTCTTTGGCGCAATAGTCACATTTTTTCATTATATCCCTCTTTCCTCTTATTATTATAGCATGAACGGAGAAAGATTTCAACCACTTTGTTGTCAACCGATTTTTATAAATGGTTGACAATTGCGTGTGCAGGTGTTATAATGTCAACTGAATCAAGAAGAAAGGTTGACATTATGCAAAACTCAAAAATTAATATCAGACAAACCACCGTTTCGATGTGCGAAATCGCCGTTTGCGCGGCGCTGCTCTGTGTGCTCTCGCCGCTGTCGGTTCCCACGCCGTTTGGCATCGGCTTCACGCTGCAGGTGCTCATCGTCCTGCTGACCGCGCTGGTTCTCAAACCGCTCCAGGCGCTGACGGCACAGGTCATCTACACGCTTCTGGGCATTGTCGGACTGCCAGTTTTTTCTAACTATCAAAGCGGCTTCGGCGTGATTGCAGGCCCCACCGGCGGTTTTATTATCGGCTTTATTCTGGCTAGCTTTTTTGTGAGTCTCGCCAAGGGCAAGGATAACGGCAAGTGGACAATTGTGCGCTATCTGGCGGCATCGGTTGTTATCGGTATTCCGTGCATCTATCTGCCGGGTATTCTCGGCTTTATGTTTGCCACGGGCAGAGATTTCGGCACAGCGTTTATGCTGGTTGCCGCGACGTTTATTCCGATTGATCTCATCAAATGCGTGGTTGCATCGCTGTTTGCGCTGGGCGTCAACAAAGCGCTGGCGCCGGTGAGAAAAAGTTGATTTCACCTATATCCAATTCTTTATGCACGGGAGTACACTGATTTTTGGTGTGCTCCTGTGTATTTTTTTCAAAAACCGGAAAAAGCTATTGACAAGTTGTGTACTACGGTGTACTATTATAGTGTACTATACACAACAGGGAGGCTCCCCTATGCAGAAAACCGCGTCCGTTTTTTCGGTCATATCCTTTGTCACCGGCTTGATACTGCCGGTTCTGTTCCTTGTTTTTTCCTTCTCCGGCTTGTTCAATACCAAGGACGGTATTCCCATCATCGGTACAACGGTATTGGCAAGCTGCCTGTGGGCAGTGCCGGGCTTGGTGCTGGGCGTGCTCGCGCAAAAGCACCGCACGAAGTATAAAAAACTGAGCGTTTGGGGATTCGTGCTGAATGCCGTTTCTTTGGCGCCGTCGGCGATTTTATTGTGGGAGACCATCCTGTACAAGCTAAACGAACTATTTCACTGAAAGGAGTGGTGGCATGTTTCAGATCAATACCGCTTCGGGCGTCCCGATTTATGAACAGCTGATTCACAATGTGACACGGCTGAGGGACTCGGGCGTACTCAAGCCGCACGACCGCCTGCCCTCGGTGCGCTCGCTCGCCGTGGAGCTGGGCATCAACCCCAACACGGTCGCCAAGGCATACCGCGAGCTGGAAACGCGCGGTTTTATCTATTCGATATACGGCAAGGGCAGCTTTGTCTCGGAACGTGCCGAGGAGGACGTGACGGTGCCGCAGATGGCGGCATTGCAGAGCTTTCGCAGCGCCGTGCAGCAGGCATACAAGGAGCGCCTGAGCTCCGCACAGCTCAAGCAGATTATCGACAGCATTTATGAAGGAGGCAGGCAGCATGATTGAAATCAGCGGACTGACAAAGAAATTTGACAAGATAACAGCGCTCGACGCGCTCGATTTGACCGTGCAAAACGGCTCGGTCACGGGCTTGATCGGCAGCAACGGCGGCGGCAAATCGACGCTTTTGCGCATTTTGGCAGGCGTGTTTCGCCCCGACAGCGGCAGCGTGCTGATCGACGGTGAACGCCCCTTTGACAATCCGAAAATCAAGGGCGACTGCTATTTTGTGAGCGACTATCCGTTTTTCTACAGCGACAGCACCCTCAGCAATACCGCGGCGCTGTACCGCAGGCTCTATCCGCATTGGAGCGAGGAGGAATTTGAGCGCTGCTGCGCGATGTTCCCGATCGACCGCAAGCAAAAAATTTTGAACATGTCCAAGGGCATGCAGCGGCAGGCGGCGCTGATCATCGCGCTGAGCACCTGCCCGAAATATCTGTTTCTCGACGAAATCTTTGACGGCTTGGACGCGGTGGTGCGTCTGGTGCTCAAGCGCCTGCTCGCTGAGCGTGTGGACGCACAGCAATTGACCGTGGTGATTGCCTCGCACAACCTGCGCGAGCTGGAGGATTTGTGCGACAACATCTGTCTGCTGCACCGGGGCAAGGTGGTGGTGGAGCGCGACATCGACTCGCTGCGCGAAAACTACCGCAAGGTGCAAATCGGCTTTTCAGAGCCGCAGGAGGACGCGATATTTGACAATGTACCTGTCGTCGGCGTATGGCGCAGCGGCAACGTGTTTAACCTCACGCTAAAGGGCAAGGAGGAGGACTTTATGCCGCAGCTGGAGGCCTTGCAGCCTGCGTTCATCTCCGCCATGCCGCTGACGCTGGAGGAAGTATTTATCAGTGAAATGGAGGCAGCCGGTTATGACGCGAACCACATCTGTTAAGCAAGACCTGCGCCAAGGCGCAACGATCTTTTTCTATCAGCTCAAAAAAAGCCGCACGCCGCTGATCCTGTTTGCGGTACTGGCAGTGTTTTTCGGCACGACAGTATTCGCGCTGACGGCGATGAACGCACGCTCTGTCAACCGCTTTTATCAGGTGGACAGGGTCAACGCAATCCAGAGCTTTTCGACCTACGCGGCGCTGGCGGTGTTCTTCCTCACCTGTGTTTTTACGATTGTCTACACACTGCGCGTGTTTTCTTATCTGCACAGCAAGCGCAAGGCGGACTGGATCAATCCGCTGCCCGTCAAGTCGGGCGTGCTGTTTGTCGCCAAGGCGCTGGCGGCGTTCGCGGCGGCAGTGGTACCTGCGCTGGTGTTTATCGGCATCATCTGTATCATCACCGCCTGCTCCGGCGAAACGGTGAACAGCGAAATATTGCGGCTGTTTCTCGGCATTCCGCTCGGCTCAATCGCCTGTATCGCGTTCTACGGACTGCTGGCGGTCTGCTGCGGCAGCTCCGTCAACACGGTGCTCAGCTTTTTGGGCATCAGCTTTTGCTATCCCTTTTCGGCTGCGTTTGTCAAGGGTATGATAAAGGCGTTCTTCTACGCGGCGCCGTTTGAGCGGACAAGCCACAGCTTCATTACGGACGCACTCAATCCCATGGCGGCATATGACGGCGTGAACGCGGTCTACTGGCTCCTGTTCACCCTCGGCTGCTTTGTGCTGAGCGTGCTCCTGCTGCGGCGCAGAAAGGCGGAACGTGCGCAGACGAGCTTTGCCTACCGTCTGCCCTGCTACGCTGTGGAGGTGCTGGTGACCTTTATCGCCGGCATGATGACCGGTGTGATCTTCAGCTCTACCGGCGTGCTCGACGGCTCGCTCGGCAGCTTCGCGTTCGGCTTTGTGCTCGGCGGCGGCACGGCGTTCATCATTGCGCACGTCATTTTGTTTCATGGTTTTACACATATTCTGCGCAGCCTGATCGCCTATGGCGCGGTCTCGGCGGCGGCGGTCGGCTTTGCTGCTGTGTGCGTCTTTGCTTCGCCTGCCTACAACAGCTATCTTCCGGCGCGCGAGGACGTCAAAAGCGCCGGCTACGTGGGGTATAACGCCGTTCTTTTGGACGGCATATCGCAGACGGCACGTGGCGCCGCCGCGGATTTTGACGACCCCGACGACATCGACTTGATTTGGGATCAACACAAAAGGCTTGTCGGCTATTTTGACAAAGCAAGCAGCCGCGCAAAGTTCCGGCATGTCATCTCCGGCTCGCTGTATCATGTGGCAACCGTGCTGACCGGCGCATATCCGAACAGCAGCGAGTTGTTTGCCTATACCCTGAACGACGGCTCCGTGGTGACGCGTGCTTTTGATGACATGTGGATAATGGACAGCATCATGTATTACGACGAGAGCGACTCCGTCGTCAACTACTCGGATTATTTTGCCGCCAACTACATGAGCCCCATCACGAACAGCGCCGGCTATATCAAAAAGTACAGCGGCATTCTGCAAATCGGGATCGAGGACGTGGAGTCTACCTACATCAACATTGGCGGCATCCCATATAGCGTAAAAAATGTTCCGTCCAACGGCGATCAACCCCAAAAGCTGCTGCAGGCAATTCAGGCAGATGCTAAGGAGCACGGCTTTTCCAATGATTTTAGCGGAGACGGTTATCAGATGACTATCTACCTCAGGCAGACCGTTCCGCACAGCAGCGTCACGGCGTTTGCGCTGATGATGCCCTCCGAATCGGCAATTGCTCTGAACGGCGCTCAGGGCATCGACATCATTGTTCCCAAGGAATACACGCGGACGCGCAGGGTGCTGGAGGAGATCGGCGTGACAAAGAACGGCAAGGCGAATACGGAAACGTATTACTATGATCTTAATAATTACTATGGAGGCGCAACGGACTATGACGGCAGCTATGTTCCCTAAACGCGCTCTATCCTCCGGCAACGGACGGTGCTTTGGCGAAAGATGTCGAAGGAAATAAAGCAGAAACCGCTTGAATCTGCTGTGCAAATTGTGTATAATGAAGCCAACAAAACGGTAAGGAGCCAAAACGATGATTGATTTTCAAAACGGCAGTGTATTTAAGCTGAAGCAAACCGACACACAGAGCGTGATGCCGCTGGTCGAGCCGCTGCTCATTGACGGCGAACAGGTGATTTCCGCCTACAAAAGCGTACGCGACTGCGTGATATTTACCGACAAACGCGCGATTGCCGTGAACGTGCAGGGCGTGACCGGCAAAAAGCGTGACTACAGCTCTCTCCCCTACGCCAAGCTGTCCGCCTATTCGGTGGAGACCGCCGGTGTGGGCGATATTGACAGCGAGCTGGAGCTGTGGTTCAGCGGCTTGGGCAAGGTGCGCTTTGAGTTTGCAGGCAAGAGCAATATCCTGCAAATCGGACAGTTGATCGCGCGCTATCAGATGTAAGCTGCCAAAAGCGGCAGCAAGGAGACATTAACATGAAAAAAATTTTAGTAGCTTTATTACTCGCATTGACCGCCCTCTTGCTGTGCGCCGGTTGTGCCAACCAAAAATATGATTACGCGAATTGGAAAAGCTATGTTTTTCCAAACGAACATTCCTTTTCTTATCCCCAAGACTGGGAAGCCGCAACGACGGAAAACGGCTTGCTCTATTTTTATACAACCAATGAAAACGGAGCAAAAACGGTCATGGCTTTTCAAAGTCACGTCGAACCGGCAGATGACCTCTTTGATAAGCAAACGGTCGAAAAAAACGCTTACTCCGATTCTTTTCAGGGTATCGCGTCAAAGCACAGCGAGATAGGTCCCGCTGTCGGCACGGCATGCGGCGTCGATTTGATTTCGGCGAACACGGAAGAAAAGCAATTGAAATACCTCGAGTTCAATCCGCAGCCGTTCTCTGATCAGGAAATAAAGGGAGGCTACACCTACAAGCTGTTCTTTTCCGAAAATGTACCTGATGATGTTTTTCGGCAGATTTACGGCTCGTGTGAGTAAAGCGGGCTTTTCGCCGTATAAAAAAACTTGAAAGGATCGGAATATGAAACGAATAATAACTTTTATTCTCGTCTTTATGATGACCCTCATTCTGACCGCATGTACATTCGGTCAAAGGGTGCCGAAAGGATATATCAACGCGGAAGAGCACTTTGACACAGAGAGCTTTCAAGACTATACGGACTATTGCAAGTATTACTATCAGGACAAATCGGCGGTTGAAAATGACGCGCGATACAACCGTGTTTCAAAAGCGGATATTGCCGCCATCAGCAATTACTTTGCGCATTTTCGGTCGTCGGCAGCTACAGATGTAGCCAATGCATATGATTTCAATCCCGACAGCATCTCCGAGGGCGATTATGTGCTGATTGAAACCAAGGAAGGCAAGCCCATCGGCGACAGCTTTTACGGAAAATATGACAATTATTCCGTGTATTTCTTTGATACGGATTCCTGCGTACTGTATTATATCCACAGCAATATTTGAGACAACGTATAAAAAACAGCATTTTTTAAGCGGAACACAACCCACACAGGGCTGTGTTCCGCTTTTTTGAAGAATATGGAATTATTGATAGGCATAGAGCACCGGCTCGCCGTCGGACTTGCACACGGCGAGGAAGATTTCCTTGGGTGACCCGATATTCTTCCGGCGCAGCTGATAGCCAAGCCAGTCGGCGTCGTGACCGAGGCTTTGGAGATTTGCCTCCAAGACCTGTCCCTCCATGATGACTTCGCCGAACAGCATGCCGTCGGGCACGTCGGCGGTCGGCTGCAGCGCTTTTTCGTCGATCGGGAACAGCTCCACCTCGCCGGTGCGCGGATCGACGGACGCGGTTTTGATATTGTCCAGCGACAGATAGCCCAGCTCGCGGCAGCGGCGCAAAAACTGCGGCAGCGAAATGTCTTTTTCACGGAATTTATCGGGAAATACCGTGCCGTGATTCATCAGAATAGCGGGACCGTAGCCGGTCGGCACCAGCATGCCGTCGCGCAGCTTGGTTATATCATCCGGCTTGTCGATGTTTTTGACCATTTCTTTTGCAAGCTCCTCATGGCTCAGCTCGCGGTCAGGCGTTTCGCTCTGTCCGGATGGCTGCTGCGGCGGCTGCGTGCCGCTGCCTCCGCTGACGGGTGTGCCGCTGTAGCCGCCGGACACCGGCTGTATGACCACCTGTCTGTCCTGCGAGACCGGCGCGACATATTTTGTGCCGCCGATTTGCTTTAGGAGCGCGTCGATTTTCTTTTTATCGACGATCAGCACCTCCAGCTTGTTGATGGTCGCCTGATGAACGTAATTTTTGGGGTTCAGTCCCTTTTCGATAATCTCGTTTTTGACCGCCATCATCATGTGAGCGCCGAGCTTTTTGATCATGGCAAAGGTGAAGCCCTTCGTCTTTTCCGCCAGCTCTGCGGCGGTATAATCAATCTGAATGTTCAGGTAGCGGTCGCAGAGATAGCTGAAATACTCGGTGCGTGCCGACGCATTCGGCAGGTCAAAATTCAGGACAAAAAAGGGTGTTTTTTTCTTCTCGGGCAGCGTGCTCGCGTCTCCGTCAAAGATACAGGTCACAATGCAGTGCGCATAGGCGTTGCTTTTGAGCTGCTCCACGCGGTACAAAAAGCGCGGCGCGAGCTTTTCGCTCTTCAACAGCGCCGTCACGTTGCCCAGCGAATAGTAGTGAATCACCTTCGGCGACGAAACGGCGGTCTGTGTCAGCCCGTCAAACAAGTCGTCAACAGCTCGGGCAAGCGCGCGCTCCGTGAACGCCGCAAAGGCGCGCAGGTCGATTTGGTAGATATGGAGAAAATCTTCCGGATCCGGCTCGTCCATAAAAGCGAACATATCGTCTCCGTCATCCCTGTCGGAAGCGGCGTTTTCCACACAGGAAACCGCGGTGCTCATCAGCGTTTTGTCCGCCGTATGTCTGCCGCAGCCGCCCTTGCCCGAAAGCAGAACAGCTGCTCCGGTCGTCTGTCCGCCAAAGGAGGTGTCGGGAAAAATCTCGTTAAAATCATCCCAGTCGCTTATATCGCCGCTGTCGTCAAACGCGGCAAGCGGCACCAGACTGCGAAAAACGTCAATATAATCCGTGTAGCCAATCAGGCGGTTGGGGCTGGCGCCCAAGCTCTCATCCGCAAAGATGCCCAGCCGCTTGACAGCGCCGCAGGGAATACGGAAGCGCTCAAGGTCAAGGAAGTTTTCGTTCGCCATCGCCTACACCTCCGCACGCAGCCGAACGGCAGGAATGGTCTTGCCGCCAAATTCACCCGGGTCAATGATGCCGAGCTGGGTTTTGATGATGCCGCGCATTTCCATGGCAGGCTCCAGACAATAGTGCCGAAATTCCCCGGGAGCAATCTTGTCCGGCTCTGTCACATGCGGAAACAACAGCTTGAGATAGGCGGTCGCCAAACGCTTGATCGCCTCGGTGTCGCGCACCGCGGCGTTCGGCTCCACCTCAATGAGTCTGTCCACCACCGAACGGTAGACGGAGCACGTGCGCAGGGCGTGCAGGATTTCCACAAAATATTCGGTGTTGAGCGCCCAGCCGTTTGCCTTCAGCCCTTCGTGCATCTTGGGAATATCCCAGCCCTTGATAAAGCCGTGGAAGCGATCGAGCAGCGCGGAATCACGGAAGAAATCGGCAAGCTGCTCAAACATATTGAGATTGGTGTCCATGGAGGCGCTGCTGATGTTGCCGAGCAGCACCACGCCTGCCTCGCCCACGCCGCGGTAATCACCGACATGGTAGTCACCGCTTTCGAGGTAGCCCTTTAAGGCGCCCTGCATTTCCATTTTATCGGTAAATTTGATGCTCGAAATCTCGTCCAGCGCCACATAGTCGTACTTGGAAACAAGACCGTTGGTGCGCTTGGAAATATCATAAAACATTTTGGCGCGTGAGATGCTGCCGCCGCTGATGAGCCATCCGTACCGGCTCAGGCGCGAGAACATATAGGACTTGCCCGTCTCCTTGGGCGCGAGCTCAACCAGGTTGACGCGCTTTTCCACAAAGGGCAGCAGGCGTTTGAGCACCGCTGTTTTTTCGGCTTCGCTTTGATAGCCGTTCGGGTTGTAGTCCATGGCGGACAGCACGATGTCAATCCACTCGGAGACGGAGAAGAACGGACGCGCGCTGATGTAGTAATTCAGGTCGATGTTATACGGACAAAAGGGTGTGAAATCAATCAGCTTGAAGAGATTGTTCTTTCCCTCGGCGTCGGACTCGCAGCGAATACTGACGATGCCCCACACGTCGGCGGAGGACAGCAGCTCGTCGCGGTGCTTCTCGATGACCTGCCAGTCCACCACCGCCTCACCCTTGCGGGCAGGCACCTGAAACGCAGGCAGCGAGAACAGCGCCTGCTTTTTTTTCATATCAAAATCTATTTTGACCTTGGCAAGAAACCGCGCGGTTTGGTTGTGGCAGAGCATGTCCACCAGCATGTTGTTCCACTGCGCCTTGTCCGGTATGGTCTTTTTTATATACGCTGTCAGCTTTTTTTGGTCAACGGCGCCGTTTTTGTCGGAGAAGCGCATCATCAGCCAGTCGCGGATAAACGACGGCAGATTCATCTCGGCAAACAGCTTGGAGTTGGCAGGCGTTTTGCAGACGAGCATATCGCCGAAGCAGGTGCGGAACCGCTGCTCAAAGGGCAGGGAGGCTGTGTTTTCTGCATCCATCGGCTCACCCTAAATATCAAAATCCTTGTTGTCGCTGATGGCGCGGTTGATCACGGCGGTAAAGGCGCCGATATAGCCTGCCTCGTCCTTGACAAACACATCGAGCGCGTCGCTGTCCTCGTCCGGCTCCACGAAAAACCAATAGTCGCTGCCGTCGGTTTCGAGGTCAACGGGAGCGCTGTTGACATACGCCTTGACGCCGTTTGCCTTGCGTGCGCCGATGCGGAAACGGATTTCGGCAACGCCCAGCAGCGGATCAACGGTAAAGCTCTCGCTGAGCGGATAGACCGGCTCGGTGTTCTCCGGCTCTGCGGCAGGCGCGGCTTCCTCCGGCTCCTCCGGTTCTTCCTCGTCCTGCTCCGGTGCCGCTTCGGCGCTTGCGCTCTTGTGGGCGGCAATCGGCTCGCAGTCGTAGAGCGAGGCGGTGTCGGTCTCGGCAAAGTCCACCACGGACTGAACGGACTTTTCCCATGCCACAAGGTCGTTGATAATCATTTCCTTGGGCGAGGGCTTGAAGCTTTCGAACACCTCGTCAAATCTTTCGGCGGAAAGCTTAAACTTGCCGGAGGTCAGCGCTTCGATGGCGAGCGCCTGGTCGCCGAACAAATCGAGCACATCATGGAACAGCGCCAGCTTTAGCGCGGATGTCAGACGCTCGATGTCACGGTAGTTGAAGCGCCATGTTTTTTCCGCCATCAAATCAAAGGTCAAGCCCTTTTTGAGCTGCACAATGCCCTCAAAATAGCGGACAAACGCAGCCTTTCGCGCCTCCTTGTCGGGAAGCGGCAGACGGATAATCTCGGCACGGTCGAGCATGGCGGCGTCCACGCGGTTGGGATAGTTGGTGGCGGCGATAAAAATCACCTTGGAATCCTCGCTGTGAATGCGGTTGTAGCCTGTCAGGAAGGAGGTGGTGATGTTTGCCGCGTATTCGGGAAGGTTGGGCAGCGAGCGGTTTTTGCACAGGCTGTCGATTTCGTCGATAAACACGATGCAGGGCGCGTTGTTGACCGCCTCCTCAAAAAGACGGGTGACGCTCTTTTCGGCGGCGCCGACGTATTTGCTGATGATGTCGGAGCCGAGAATGGAGATGAATTTGTAGTCCTGATCCATCAGCTCATGGGCAAACGCCTCGACAATATAGGTCTTGCCGCAGCCGGGAGGTCCCACAAAGAAATAGGAGTTCAGCTTGGGTATTTTGAGGTATTCGCGGAGGTCGCCTGCCTGCGCGTCGGCAATGCAGCCGGCGAGCTTCTTTTTCATTTCCTCCATACCGGCGACATCCTCAAAGGAATGGCGCGGCTTGTCCTTGTACCAGGTGCGGACGGCGCTGTCCAGCTCCTGCTCGTCCTTGCTCTTTTCCTTGCCCGTCGCAGGCTTGCCGGTCTTTTTTTCTTTGTCGCCGGTCTTTGCAATCGTGCCGTCCAGCACGCTGCGAATACGCATGATCTCATAGTCCAGACGATTTTTTTCGCGGATATGGTGCTCGCGCTCGGCGCCGATGGTCATGCTTGCCATCTCGGACTCCAAATCGGCGGCTCGCTGCAAAAGCAGGCACTGATCCTCGGTGTACCGGCGGTTGTTCTGCATATAAATGGTGTCCGCCTGCCGCTTGTAGTTGCTGCAGCGGTTTTCTTTATTCTTTAGGTTGCGCAACAAAGATGTGTCCATTTTGCTCTCCTCTCCCCTTAAAACATGGTGGGCATATCGTCATCGTTAATGGCGGAGAAGTCCAAATCACCGACGCCCTTGATGTCTCTCGTTTCATTAAAGATGGGCGTATCGCCGCGCCTGCCGGCATAGGTGCTCTGCTGCGCCGCCACATCAGCCGCCTCGGCAGGCGTTACGGTAAACGCCGAGCCCCAGCGAATCGCCTCGAGCAGCTCGTCTTCGTCATCCAAGTCGAGGAGAGAATTTTTGACAAGCATGTCCGCCGCCTTTTCGGTGCCGGTCTGCTCCTCGAGGAGCTTGTCAATCGGCTTGCCGAAGTAGTATTCCATCGCCTCGACCGAGATGTCGCCCTTTATCTCGCTTTTTGCCTTTTGGAGCCAGAACGCAAAGCGCGTCATCAAATCGGAGCCGGTGGAGATGGCGTTGACCAGCTTGTAGCCGTTGGTCAGATCGCGCATAATGTCGCGCCACTCCTGCTCTGAGCGGATGCTGTCCAAACGGTCAATGGCATCCTCCACAACCGCCAGTGCATAGGCGGCGTTTTTGGCGGTAGCAGAGCAGCGCGCCAGCTCCTTGCGCTTGACGCTGGTGTTGGGCTTTTGGAGAACGGCTTTGTATTCCTTGGTCGCGTTTTTCAGCCTGAACAGCAGGCGGTCGCGCTGTATAAAGAGGTTTTGACGCGCCTCGCGGATTTCGTCGTCCAGCTGTGTGCGGGTGAGGTGCTTGTTGTACCATGTCTCGCTGGCAAAGGTATCGCCGAGCTTTTCTTTTTTCTGCGCTATATCGGTCAGGGTGTCATTGGCTTTTACAAGGTTTTCTGCCTCTTTTACCCTTTTTTCCATCTTTTTTTCCGCTTTTTTGGCATCGCGGAGGTTTTTGTCCCAAAACATACGGCATTCTCCTTTCTGTTATTCGGTATACAGTTCCTCGACCGGTTCTTCGTAGGTCATGGTCTCATTTTCCGACTCCTGCTGCGCCAGCTCCTCCTCAATACGTCTGAGGCGCTCGTCCTCCTCGAGCTGTAATTGCTTTTCCTTGAGCATTTCTTCCTCAAGTCGCTGTTTTTCTTCGATATAGGCGCCGCGCGCTTCGTTTTCGCGCTTTCTCAAATTCTCGTTGCGCTTTTGCAGCTTGTTGTATTTTTCGATTGACTCCGCCGCACGCGCCACTGCGAGGGCAAGCTTTTCGTTCTCGGCTGCCTCCTTGAGGAGCGACTGCGTTCTTCTGGTAAAGTCCTCCTCCTCGGCGACAATATCGTTGAGACGGTTGATTTCGGCTATGTTCTTCTGACGGATTTTCTCCATCGCGCGGAACTGCGCGTTGTAGTCAAAGTCGTCGCCCGACGCGACAAACGCCTTTTTGCACTCGTTGACAAGCTCCTGAATATTGCCGCGCATGCGGAGAATCTCCATGGAGAACGCCTCCAGACGCAGGCTGCTCATCAGCGCACGGGTCAGGAATGCCTCGGAGGCAATCAGAATACCCAGATATTTTCTGGCGTCGTCACCGGCAGGCAGCTCGCGCATGGCGCGCTTGAAGCCGAGATGATTGAGCTTCTCTTTGATTTCGGGCGGACAGTCGCGGAGATACGGCCCCACGATTCTGTCAAATTCTTCGAGGTACTGCGCGTAGGCGGCTTCCTCCAGCTCGTAGTTCGCCAAAAGCTGGTAGTAGTAGTCGATGTCACTGAGAAGGTAGCTGCCGGTGTTCTCCATAAATTCTACCTTTTTTCTCACGCGCTCATTGAACTTTTCGGGCGTCGCGGCGTCCTCGTAGCGGTAGCCGATGTTCAGCACATAACGGAGCATGTCGATGCAGGCGTTCGCCTTCATGGCGCGTCCGCTCTCGATAGCGCTGCGGAGACTGTTGACGTATTTTTTGATATAGGGATAGAGCTGATCCGCTCCCGTTTCCACCGCCTCAGCCGGTGTTTTTGCCTTGTATTGACGCGCCAGCTGCTCAACGGCGCGGTTGTAGACGTCCAGATTGTTGCGCGGAACATCGTTGTTTTCGCCGGGCGCTTCTGCATAGCCGCCGGGAATGATGTAAATATCCTTTTCCATCTCCCAGAGCTTGCTGACATTCTCCTTGCCGGTCGCCTTGTTGGCGGCGTCCGCCTGCTCCAGCTTTTCGAGCTTGCTTTCGTTTGCCTGCGCTGCCTTGTGGCTCTTTTCCGCCACTTCGCGGCTGGTGACCAAATCAAAGAAATCATTGTCGATGTCTTCCTTTGTTTTGCGAACCTCAACCAGCTTCAGCTGGGTCTCCTGCTGTTGCTCCGCCTCTTGGATGCTCTTTTTGACAGCATCGTTGACAGGGTTTGGGTCTTTGCTTTTTTTTGAAAAAAATCCCATTGAAATATACCTCCGATTTAGTTCTGATTAATAAGTAACGGCACGCTGTCCGACAAAACGGCTTCGGTTCCGTTTCCGACCGCAAAGCGGATGCGCAAGCCCTCGTCGCTGTAAATGCCCAGCCGCGTCATCCGGTCCAGCTTGCCTGCCGCGACAAGCAGCCTGGCACTGTGCGAACGGCTGCCGTTTTGAATTTGTATATCCAGCTCCACATCCCGTCCCGACGCTAGAGGCGCAAATGCGCAGTCGAGCCACAGAATGCCCTCCGGCGGCAGCTCACCGGCGCATGCCGCGCGGACATATTCGCTTTTCAGCTCCTGCAAATCGCCGTTGCCGTCATAGCCGTAATAATATTGCCGGACGGAAAGAAACGTGCCGCCGAGCAGCTTTTTGCGGTAGTCGCCGGCAATCTTCTGTCTGTTCTCCCGGTCGCCGCCCAACAGCGGAAAGCCGCAGCGCGGACAGCAAACCTTTTCTTCCTCCACCGGACTGCGGCAGCATATGCACCTCATCCGTTCACCTCTTTTTCAATCCTGGCTATCAAATCAAGATAACCCGTGCTGAGGGTATCGAGTCCGCCGCGCACCGCGGCGAGCTGCGCGCTGAGCTTGCTGCGCATTTCGTAATAATACTGCCGCAGGTTGCCCAGATGCTCCGCCGGCGGCGTCATGCCGTTGAACAGCTTCTTGACGCCGTCCTGATAGAGATGCGCAATCCGTCCGAGGCGGTCAATTTCCAGCTGCGTCCGCTTGCATTCGTCCGAATCAAAAAACTCCTGATAGAGCCGGATGTCCTTGTTCAGCTCCGTCAGCTTGTTTTCCATCTGCTCCTTGTTCTTGGCGCAATCCAGCTTTTCCTGCTGCAGCGCCTCTGTCTCGGCGTGCAGGTGCCTGATTTCCTGCTGCAGCGCCGTCAGCTGTGTCTGCTTGTCGGCGTGGCGCTTGGCTGCCTCGGTCTTTTCGCAGGCGAGGGTGTCGCTGACCTCCGTCACGTTGGCGAGCTGTGTTTTCAGACTCTCTATCTCACCGCTCAATTGCCGAACGGCTTCGCTCTTGCTGCCGATAACGGCGTTCAGCTCGTCCTTCTGCACTGCCAGCTTGGCGCGCAGCTCCGATTCCTCGGTACCGGCGGCGGCAATTTGGTTGTTGACGGTCACCAGCTCGCCGCGCAGCGCGTCGATTTTGCTGGTGAGCCGCACAAATTCCTGCTGCGTCTTTTCGAGACGCGACTGTACAAAGGCGCGTTCCTCTTCTTTTTCGTCCAGCTGCTCCTGCTCCTGCTTGATTTGCGTTTGCAGCCGCGCTATGTCGAGATTGGTTTGGTTGATATTGGCGCGGCAGGTGTTGAGGTCAAGGTCGAGCTTGCTCTTTTCTTCGAGCAGCTCCTCATATTTTTGACGGAACGCCGCTTCGCGTTCCTGTATTTCTTCCGTTTCCCATTTGAGGGTTTTGATGTCGCCGTTGAGCGCCTGCTGTTCGGCTGTTGCCTGCTCCTTTTGCGCCGTCAGCCCGTCAAGCTCCTCCTGCAGTGCCTCCGCCAGCTTGGCGCCGTCCGCTATACTCTTTTGTATGTCGGCAATTTTGACATGCAGCGCTTCGGTCTGTTCGCTGACAGCGGCGAGCGACGCCTCCTGTGTCTTTTTCTTTTCGCGCAGTGCCTGCAATTTGTCGCAGGCTTCGGCGTAATCCTTTTGCTTTTGAATCAGAACCGCCTGCTGCGCGTCGGTTTCGGCTTCGAGCTGTTCGGCGGCTTTGTCGGCTTCCTCCTGCTGCCGCTTGACGTCTTGGAGCTTGTCGCGCAGCGCCTGCTGTGCGGCTTGGTGCTGCTGTGCCGCCTCGTCGATTTGGCGGCTGACATCGGCGACGGCGCTGTTTGTCTGCTCCAGCTCGCCCAAAAGAACGTTGAGCTGCTCGGCATATTCGGTATATGTTTGCAGCCGCTTTTGCTTTTCCGCCTTGGTCTGCAAAAGCTGTCTGCGCCGCTCGGAGACAGTCTCAAAATCTATTTTGTCGAGCGCGGCGATTTCTTTTTCAAGCTCCTCCGCTTCCGCCTGCTGCTCCTTTCGCTTTTCTTCCAACGCGAGGAACCGCGCGTGCGTCTGCTCATATGCGTGCAGCTTTTGATTCATCTGCTGTTCTTCCTCGAGCAGACGGTCAATCTCTCCCCTGTGCGCCTCCATTTTTTGTGATTTTTGACGCAGCTCGTTTTGCAGCTTGGTCAGCCGCTTGGCGCGGTGCTCGGTGACAGCGAGGTTGTCCGCCTCGATGGGAACGCTCAGCAGCGCGTTGGCGACAGCTATCCATTTTGCCGCCGCGTCCGCATTGACCGGCAAGGCGCTCGGCTCTCTGCCTGTTTCGGTACGGACGTCGAGCAGCAGGTCGAGCATGATGTTGAATATCTCATAGAGTCCGACGTCACGCGGCGGCATGCTGCCGACAAGGCTCAAATCCCCTGTTGTTTTTTCAAAGCGCACCTGCATCACCCCTTCTTCGGAATTACCATATTGTCAAAGCTGCCCTTAAAGGTGGATAGCGAAATGACGGCAGCCGGCTGAATGGTGTTGCCGTAGCCGTCGTCTCCGGCTTCGTAGCTGTAGTTGAAGATATGCACGCTGATGCGCTCGGCGGCGTCGATGGAAAATCCGACCACGGCAATGGAGTCGTGCTTTGCCTTGTTGAGCGCGGCGGCAAATCTCTCTTTCGGACGGGCAGGAAAGCCCAGCTCCGGATTTTTATTGAAATTCAACAGGAAGGTGTCCGCCTCGGTGAGGATCATCGGCGCGATGGTGCCGTCCTTGTCCCGTGCAAAATAGATTTTGTCGGGGATATATTCCTGACCGTAGTTGATGGCGTAGCGCATGAATACCTTGTCGCGGTTGCTGAATTTGATATACATGCCGATGCCGAAGTTGGCAACGCAGCACACGTCGATCACCCTGTTGGCGATCAGACACGCGCCGTAGGCGATCGCCTTTTCGCGGTCCTCCTCCTTGTGAAATAATGTTCTGACTTTTGAATTGACACCGCCCAGCTTGAAGTGATCCTGGATCTGCTCTCGCACGAGATAGAAGTTGCAAAAGCCGCCGACCAATGCCAGATAGGGCTGCTCGCCCTCGCCCAGCTCGCGGCTGGATTCCTCCAGTACGCGCTGCAGCTGGCTGCGGATGGTCTCGTCATACGCCTGCTTCATCTGAGCAAAATCGATGTCTACATCCCATCCGTTGTATTTGACGGAGAGCAGTATCTCGTCCTTTAGCTGCGACGGCGTCGCCACATAATCGGCAAAGGTGTCGTCGATCAATTCGCAGTCGGTGATGAGGGCGTCCTCCAAATCCTTGACAGCACGGTCAAACGACGGATTGGTGTTGATTTGCGCCTCCGGCACACCGAGCGCCTCGCTGATCGCCTTGCGCACCACCGCCTCCTGGTAGGCGATGCCTGCCTTGCCGATCTCGCGGTCGCTGTTTTCACCGATACCACTGAGCATTTCCGGCTTGATTTGCACCTTGTCCTCGATATGGTTCACGCTCACCAATGCGGTGTCCAGCGTGCCGCCGCCGTAATCCACCACAAGAATAGAGCCGTCAAACTGTTTTTTGTTCTTTTTTTCGTAGTTCCACACGCAAAACGCCGCCGCGTCGGTCGGCTCGCTGCGCAGCTCCACACGCTCGACGATATCCTTGAAGCCCATGCAGATGTCGCGCAGGGTGCCGCGTGCGTCTATGGTGCGGATGCTCTGGAACCAGCACTCGGGAGCGCCGATGACCAAGAGCCCGATCTTGTCCTCGCCCAGCTTTTTGAGCGTGTTTTCAAGCACCGAGCGCAGGAAAAAGGACGTGATGAATTCCGGCGTATGCTTGTCGCTGTAGCTGCGCTCACGCAGCATTTGGGGATCCATCTGCTCATTGAGCAGCATTTTGAAGCCGCGAAAGCCGATGATGCCCTTTTTGCCGAGCCTGTCTCTGGCAGAGGTCCCGTAAAAATACTTGTTTTTGTCCTCGTCATAGCACACGATCGACGGATAGTGAAACATCAGATGACTCGACTGCACCGTTCTCGGCTCGCCGTTTTCAAAGATGGAAACCATCGTATAGGTGCTTCCGAAGTCCATGCCGAGATTTACCATGTCTTACGATACCCCCTTTAATATCACATAATCTCTGATTTTTTTGTTGTTGCCGCTGCTCAGGATGCTCTGTGCCTCCATCACAAACTGATTGGCGCGCTTTGCCGCCAGCTTCAGTTCGTCCATGGTGCCGTAGACATCCTCCGCGCGGTACATGCAATACTGCATCGCCTGCAGCGCTTTTTCGAACACGGATCTGCCCAGCTCGTTGTACTGGTCGATGCTGCACATCGCCTTGGACTGGCGGTAGCACTGCTCAAACAGCGTGTACAGCAGCAGCATGGCGCCCTCCTCCCAACTGTTCCACTCCGTCTGATCGCGGAGCTTGTTGAGCATTTGGGTGATAACGGTTTTGTTTTCCTCTTCGGCAAAGCGCTTGTGCGGCAGCATGACCTTGTTGTGGCAGGAGGTGTAGGACGGATTGCTGAAAAAGAGCATGATGCGGTTCATCTGTGCCGCGCCGGTGTCGCCCAAAATCGCCTCGTGCCGTTTCATCGTCTTTTTGTAGGCGATGATCATCTCTACGATCGCGCTGCAGTGGTTGTCCTGCGAGGCGCTGTTTTCGTAGACGATGGAGGGACATTTTTCCGCGCATTTCCAGCGCGCAAGAAATTCGCGCACCTGCCACGCCTGCTCCTGACGGATGATCACATCCGCGATGCCGGTGATGTTGTAGCGCCCGATATAGTCCGTGATGACCCGCATGGAACGGAACGGATTGGCAGGCAGATGCAGGAAGGCATACTTGTCTTTGAACCCGGGATTTTCGTACCAAGCCCAAATGACCGCCGCATACAGATCGGGCGAATAGAAAAAGTTTCCGCCGCTGCGGCGCATAAAAATATATTTGACTGCTGTGCGCAGTTTTTCGTAGCTCAGATCATTGAGGACGAGCATGCGGTCGGCAAAAACCTCCTGCAGCGCGTCGTAGGTGTGCACCAGCTTTGGCGTGCTCGAAAAGCCGTTGTTGAACTTGCTGACCATATACGGAAAGAGCTTTTCGTTAAAAAAGAACGGCAGCGACGCCGTTTCGGCAGGTGCGTCCAGCTCATAAGCCGGATTGCGGAAATAGACGTCGTTTTCCGACGCGTCCACACTGCTCGTCAGCACCACGATGTTGTGCGTGGCGTGCGAACGGCAGGAAGCCAGCTTTTTCAAAAACGGCTCCTCACCGCAGCATTCCGCCCAGATCTTGAGCGGACAGACAACAGCAATATCACGCTCGTTCTCCATGACCTCAAACATATATTGCAAAATCTCCGGAAGAAAGGCAAGGTTAAACTCCGCATGTCCCCTTTTGACGCCGTTTTCCTCGTTTCTTTCATCGACGTCCGCCATATATTTGTGCTTGACATCGAACGGCCACTTCATCTTCTTTTTGATAAACGAGATCGGATTGATATATGCCGAGCCGCGGTAATCGAGGCGGTAGGCGTAATCGCACGAGAGCGGCGCCCTTCCGAACAGGCAGATATGCCGGAAATCATTCTCGAGCATGTGCATTTTGATAGTGGATTCAAAATCCATTTTGATGTAGGATTCTGTAAAGAAACAATCATCCGTGTTGGCGAAAACCAGATAAAAAAATCCTTTGTTCGCATCAAACATAGTGTTCGTCTCACCCTTTCTCCGACGGCACGGTCAGACGGATCTGTGTAGTAGAAGTAAACATATTGGCAGGCAGGCATCTTTTTGGACGCCCGTATATCAAACAGCCGGCGTGCCCCATTGCAGGCAATTCAGGCGGTCTACGATCAGGTCGAGCCTGCCCAGGCGGTTCTGTGCTCCCTGCGGAAGCCAGAGCTTGTCCAGCGAGGTACATTCGCTGAACGCACCGAAGCCGATGGTCTGTATCGACTCGGGAACCACCACGGTATGCAGCGACTGACACTGAGCGAACGCCCAGCGCGCGATGCTTTGTATGCCGTTTGGCAGCACCAGCCGCTTTTGGGACGGGCTGTCCGCCGTGCCGACGAGCTTTTCACATTTTTCAAACGCGCACTCGCCGATGATCTTGAGCTCGGAGTTGCCGGGAATCTCTATCTTCCGCAGATTTTCACAGCCGCGAAAGGCGTATTTGCGGATGATTTGCAGACTCGGCGGCAAAACCACGCGCTCGATAAAGGTGTCGTTTTCAAACGCGCGCACTTCTATCATCGTGACCGGCGCGCCCTCGATGGTTTCGGGGATCACCATGTCGCGTTCGTCGCCCGTATAGCTCAAAATATACGCCTGCCCGTTGACGATTTTGTAGCCGAAATTTGACGGCGGCACATGCTTCTGCTGCTTGGGCGTCAAAGACGGCTGCTGTTGCGGCGCCGCGGCAACCTCGTGAACCAGCTTTTCAAGGCTGCTTTTCAGCAATTGCTCCAGTCGGGCGGTGTTGTTTTCGGAGACGGACTGCTGCTGCTTCAGCAGCGCCTCCATGCGGTCGCAGATTTGCGCCGCCGTTCGCGCGTTGACGCCGGCAAGCAGCTTTTCCTGTTCCTTTTTGGCGGCAAACGCCTGCTCTCTGCGTGCTGCCTCTTCGTTTTCTTTTTTTGCCTGCACTGCCTCCGGCTTTGCGGCGGCGACCAGCATGGCGCCGTCCTGTGTAAAGGCGGTTGTGAGGTTCCTTTCGGCAAACAATTCCGCAACGCCGCTCCATTCGCCGACGTTGCACTGTCCGTAGGTGTTGTCGCCTGCGGCAAGGACGGTGCCGTCCTTTTTCAGCCCGACGGTGTGAAAATCACCTGCCGCGATTTTTTGAATATCGCGCCACGCCGCGACCTCGCACTGTCCGCGGCTGTTGTCGCCGTAGGCGGAGACGGTGCCGTCGTCCTCCAGCACCGCCATATGTGCGGTGCCGAATGCAAGCTTTTTTCTCTTTAATATATCCGAAGTGCTTTTTGCCAGATAGTGCTCTTGCCGTTCCTGTTCGCTCAAGCGAAAAAACATTCTACCATATTGTTGCTTTTATTTTTACATAAAATGGGTCACATCTATTTACAACGCAGAATTTTTGACAAAAAGGCAGGATTTTTCTCCAAAATCAACAAATCCGCACGTTTCATCAATTATGTATATTATAAAAAACGCTGTATCTGCACATCCATGCAAAATACAGCGTTTGTCTGTTCGGTTTATCTGCCGTTTTTCTATTGTCCGTAAGCGTTCCGGTCATTATAGAAATCATAGGAATCGTAAGGATTATAGGAATTATAGCCGTGACAGCCGCCCTCTGCACCCGAAAGGATTTCCTCCAAGCTCTCGGGCAATGGATTTTCCTCCGGATTGACACTTTCACCCACGCTCGAATCGTCGGGCACACTGCTTTCCGTCGGCTGTTCACTCTCTGTGCTTTTTTCGTTTTCCGTCGGCTTTTTTTCGTGGTGCTTCGTTGGCGTTGGCGGCTTGGCGACTGCGGTAACGGCAGGCTCCGGATTTTGGGCTTCTTCCTGCCCGTTGCGGAGCAGCGCCATCAAGAGCACTGTCATCAGTGCGGCGCAAGCCACAACAGCTGCCGCCACAACGGCAAGCATCACGGTGTTGTTTTTTTTGGCGCTCTTTGCCTCCACACGCCGCGGCGTCACCGGCGGCTCCGGCGCAAGGCTGTCGGTCAGTTGAAGCGGCGCAGTCTGCTCCGGCGGCTGCGGCTGTGCCGGTTGAGGGCGTATTTCGGGAGTAAAGGGAACGCTACCGTCGGAAATAGAGCTCATCAGCGCCTGTCTGGCGTTCGGATTGCGGCGGATATAGCGGAAAAAGCCTGCTCTGTCGCCTTTGAAATCTATATTCTTATACAAATCCAGAAAATCGCGCGAGCATTCGGTGCAGAAGGTATCGACCAACAAATTCTCGGCGCCGCAAACACAGGGCCATGTCGGCTCGTCCTCCAGCCGTATGGGGCGGTCCATGCAGGAAAGAACCGCCACGCTGATATCGTCGTCAAAGACAGTGTCCCCGGCAGCGGTCAGCTCCTCAATGCGCTTTTGCATGATGGCTTCCGGCTTGTCTCTGAGCATGGCGTTCAGATACAGCTCTGTATTTTTGGCGACATAGGTCAAGCCCTTGTAGTAGATTTCGTTTTCCAGTCCGTCGGAGGTCAGCAAAATGCTTTTGACGTGACCGTCGAGCGGAAGGACACTGCAATGCAAATGCTCCGCCGCGTCATGGTCCAGCACGGCGCGCGTGCCGATAAAGTCGCTGTCGCAAAAGAGTGCAGGCGCCTTGTCGTCGCGGATAACGCAGAGCGCACTGTCGCCGAGACAGCCGATCATTGCCATGTTCTGCTTTAGGAAAAGGCAGGCAAACAGCAGCGTGCAGTCCATGCTGTCCGGCGCCATATTCCTCTCTGCCGCAGCCGACTTGAGCCGCCTTTGCAGCTCCGCCGTCAGCTTGCGCCGGAACGGCGCCAAATCGGTTTGAGGCGTCGGCGCGTTCGGAACGGCGCGAAACAAATCTATCACATTTTTGACGGTTTCCTCCGCTGCCACATCGGAATTTTTCAGCGAGCCGAGACCGTCGCAAAGGCAGGCGATCATGCGCGTATCATCCGCATAGACGTCCACAGAATCCTGACAGACGCCGTGGCTGAGTCCCGTTTGCCGGTAAAACGCGTATTTCCAGTTTTTCATAAGCAAACCCCGATGCGGTATTATAATCTCGCCAGCTCTCTGTCGAGCTCCTCCACACCCTTGTTCATGGTGGTGCGAATGGTCTCCACAATCTCTCCGGCGGACAGATTCAGGTGAACGCTCGCCTTGGTGCTGTTGCTGATGACGCGGAACACGTCCGCAAAGCAGGTCTGCACCTGCTCGGAATTACCTCTGATGTGAAAGAAGCCGTTGGTAAAGCCCTCCGAATAGCGCAGCAGGGTATTTTTGTCCACACGGCTGCCGACGCCGACGATAAACGGAATGATGATGCCGCTTGCGCCGTGGTGCGAATGGCAGTGGGCGTTGACGGTTTCTATCGCGCGCTTTTGCAGCTCGTTGTCATCATTATCATCTGGGTTGCCGTCTGTCACCAGCACAAAAAACGGAACATTGTAGCGCAGTCCCATCTGCTCATACATGGCGACGCGCTGCTCCAGCTTTTCGTAGGCACGCAGCACCGCCTGCGCCATGTTGGTGCCGCCCTCCCTGACGGTTTTGAGGTGGATGTTGTCCAGATTGCGCGCCGGCATAAACTGCGAATCCACCTCGATATTGGTGGAAAAGGTCACATACGCCACCTCTGCCGACGACTTGGTTCTGCCGTCGCTGTTGATTTCGCGAATGAAGGTGTTGACCGAATCGTTGAGCAGCTCAATCGGAATAATGTCGCTGTTGTCCACGTCCCAGTTCATCGAGGGCGAAACATCCAGACAAAACACAATCGGGAGCCGCTTGCTGGTGTTGCCGAATCTTCCTGTTTGACTCATAGTAATCTATCCTTTGCAATTTTATAAGAAAAGTAAAAGTATGACGAGCGCCATAACCGCAACGGCAATCAGACTTGCGGTCAGGCAACCGAGCTTGCGCCTTGGCTTATCCGGCAAGCCGGACTCCTTGCCCGTATCTGCGATTTCACCCGGCTCCTGCCCTTTGCCGGATGTGCCGCCTGTCTCGGGAGGCTGACCGTTATCTCCTCCGTTCACCTCGGGTATAACGCGGTTGCCATACGGAAAAAAATTGAGCGCCGGTGAATAGACAGGAGGTACGGCGTCGGCGGCTTCATCAAAAAAGCCGGCGTCGATTCTGCTGACAAGCTCCCTGTAGGTGACGTCAGTTTCGCCGGTGCGCAGGCGCCTTTCCAGCTCCTCGTGCAGCAGATGGAGCATCATCTGCGGCGACGCCTTGGACTTGCCGGTAAAAAACGCCTCAAACGCGTTCCACAGCGAGGTCGGAACAAAGTCCTTTCGCGCATATTGATAATAGCTGTCGTTTTCGTAGTTAAATCTGCCGGTGACAGGATTGTAGGGGTTGTCGCCGAGCGTCAAAATCTGGAACAAAAAGCTGTAGAGCTCGTCGTTGCACAAATCCAGAATATCGGTTTTTTTTTTAATGTCGTAGTTTTTGCGGTTGACGTCCGCCATATAACCGCTGAAATAATTGTTGTAGCCAAAGCTGTCGGAGTCCCACATCTGAATAAAGTCGAGACCGCTGCGGCTGCTTTGGCGCTGCGAGAGCGGATAGTCAAAGTTTTTGATATTGTAATCGGCAACCGTCACGCCCAGCATGTTGAGATAACAAATCTGGCGCGTCACGCACTTGCACAGATAGAGCAAATCCGACACACGCACGCTGAGCAGCGAGGGCGTCCAGTTGCCTGTGTCGCCGAAAAACAGCTCGTCGTCATACAGGCTGCTGTGGGTCTCGGTGTAGCGCTCCATGATGCCGACCGGCTGCGTAAAGCCCCTGTCGGCGTACAGAATACCTGCCGGAAACGCCGTCCAGACAATCTCCCCAAAGCGCCGGTTCTGCACCATCTCGCGC
This sequence comes from uncultured Clostridia bacterium, assembly GCA_946407465.1. GTDB lineage: Bacteria > Bacillota > Clostridia > Oscillospirales > Acutalibacteraceae > Ruminococcoides. The sequence goes on along the minus strand of CAMJOD010000001.1, from coordinate 9,004 downwards.
GTGGCGATATATTTGTTGGTCGGAAACTGACCGTTCTTGTAGATTTTTGCCACCTCTCCGGCAAATTCACCGGTGAGGTGATAGACATTTCCCTCGCCTCCCTGACCGTCTCCGAGCATATCGCCCAGCACGACCGGCTCGCTGCGCCTGCCGTTTCGGCGCTCCGCATACAGACGCGTGCCCTTGCCAAAGCGCACCGCAGCCTTGGCGCTGACCGGCGTGTCGTTGTTATCGACCGTGTAGTGGCGCTCAATGGTGGGATAGAGCTTGTGGCTGAGGTAGTGATTCGTGTTGAGGTTATAAATATCCATCGGAAAATGGTTGCATACCACGCGCTGCAGCAGCAGCCGGTTGGCGGTGATAATCAGCATTTTGTCCGCGTGCGGTCTGGTGGAACACAGCTCCAAAAAATCCCAAATATCGCTGTTCAGCTCCGGATACGCGCTGAGATTCATCACCTTGGGATGAATGATCGTATTGAGCTGCTTCATGTTGCTGTCGCAGTTTTTTCTGTCCTCCTCGGAGAGCAGCTCCTTCAGCTCGCGTATTTCCGAGTGGAAGGTGCCCGACACATAAATGCTTCTGGCGCTTTTCAGGCAGTTCATCATCTCGTCGTTCAGCTTGCACGGAAAGAGCGACGAATCAATCACCACCACATTATATTGTTCATATTGCTCTGCCATTTGGCGTCTCCTTTGCAGCACTCATTTGTTTTGATTGGTGATACCGTCCAAAATTCTCCGCTCCAGCGCAGCATGTTGGTTGGCATAGCGGAAGAACTGTGTTTTGCCGCCGTATTTGGCAAACGAAACGCGGCTGTACAGTGTCAAAAAATCGCGTCCGCAGCGAAAGCAATAGGAGTTTTCCAGCCGGTTGCGCGCACCGCAGGCGCACAGCCAGGTGACGTCCTGCGGAAAAATCACGTCGCCGACAGCGCGGCTGAGCACCGCGATGCTGATGTCGTCATCCAGCTCGCCGCCGGACTGACGGACGGCACGCTCCGCCAGCGCTGCGAGCGTCTGCTCCACATTGCCGCTCTGCGCGGCATTAAAATACACCTGCGCACGGCGAAAAACCTGCGAAGAATTTTTTGTATAAATCTCGCTGTCCATGCCGTCGGAGGTGAGTATGGCGCCAAAAAAATCATCACCCAGCCGAAACGCCTCGGACTTGGCAAGCCGCCACGGCTCGCGGATGTGGAGGCTCGCCGTGCTCTCCAGATTGGCGTTGCTCTCGGTCAGACAGATGTTGCCCGATTTGCGAATCAGGCAGACGGCGCTGTCGCCCAGACAGCCGGCAAAGCCGAAGTCAAAGAGCTTGGACACAAACACAAACGCCAGCGTGCTGTCGCCCTGCGAGCGGTCGGCGCCCTCTTCGCTGAATTTGCCGGTGACAAAGCGGTCAACTCTCTCGAGCAAATCCTTCATCATGCCGTTTGGCACCTCGGCGTGATGATAAAAATTTATATCGGCACACTTGCGCAGAATATGGCAGGCAGCCGCAGCCGCCAGCTGAGCGGCTCTGCCCGACAGGGGCAGCGACCCGATTCCGTCGCAAAGCGCCATCACAATGCATTTTTCATCCTCCAGCGCAAACACGCTGTCCTGACAGACGGCTCCTGTCCGCAGGTGCTTTTCGCCGATTCGGATAGTATATCCGTATTTCCACTGCCGCATCACGAAACCCTGCTACACCAAATTTCTGTATTCCTGAATGGTGGCGTTGATTTGCGTGTGTACGCGGTTCATCTCGCCTGCCGTTTCTCCCAGCGAACGGGCGGTCTGGTTGCTGCTCTGCGCCACACATTTGACGCTGCTACCGAACAGCTTGACTATCATCTTGGCAATTCTGGTTTGCAGCTCCTCGTCGCCCATAATATGGAAATAGCCGTCCATAAAGCCCCTTGCGTAGCCTGCCATCGTGCTGCGCGTGGTCTCGTTGAGCTCGTCGCCGATGCCGATAATAAACGGACACACCGAGCCGGTAACGTCGCTGCGGCAGCGCTCGTTGACCATGCGCATGGCGCGGCGCTCGGTCTCGTCAGCCTCCTCGTAGTCGGGGTTGCCGTCGCTGATGAGCACAAAAATCGGGCTGTGATAGCGGATGCCCGCCTTTTGATAGTCGCCGATGCGCTCGTCAATCAGCCGAAAGGTAGACAGCACCGCGTTGGGAATATCGGAGCCGCCGACAGGCTCCTCCGTAAACTCTCTGTGTGAAAACTGATTCAGGGGCATGCGCTCCACATGCAGCACGTCCGTGCAAAAGGTGACAAACATCAGCTCCACCATGCTGCGGAGCTTTTTGTCCTTGGAAAGCTCCTCCGCAATGCCGCTCACGGTTTCGTTCAAAATGGCAATCGCGGATTTTTTGCCGAGAATTTCACTTCCCATCGAGGGAGACACATCCAGACAAAAGGTAATCAACAGGCGTTTGCCCGAGTTTGAAAAGCTTCTGCCGCTGAAGGGGATATTCATGCTATAACATCCTTTACCGGAATAATAAATATACTTTATTGTACCATTATTATCTTATCGGCGCAATAGATTTTATGAATTTATAACAAGTATTTCGTTGATTTCGACATTTTGGGATAGCCATGCGCCGGTTTTCATGCTATAATAGCAGCAGAAAGGGCGGTGGCAAAATGAGACTGTTATTTGTTTCGGACAGCTTCAAGGGAAGCCTGTCGAGCAGTGAGACGGCTGCGCTGCTGACAAAGGCGGCAAATGAAGTGTTCGGCAGCTGCACCTGCATGAGTCTGCCCGTTGCCGACGGCGGCGAGGGCACGGTGGAGGCGGTGACGGCGGCGACACACGGAAAAATCATCACAGCCGAGGTGCACGATCCGCTGATGCGCCCGATAAAGGCGCGTTACGGCGTCAGCGGCAGCAAGGCGATTATCGAAATGGCGGCGGCATCGGGCTTGCCCTTGGTGCCGGAGCAGGAGCGCAATCCGCTGTACACCACCACCTACGGCACCGGTGAATTGATTCGGGACGCGCTGCGCCGCGGCTGCCGCGAGATTGTTGTTGCCATCGGCGGCTCCGCGACCAACGACGGCGGCATGGGCTGCGTGCGCGCCCTGGGCGGCAAATTTTTTGATAAAGACGGCAAGGAGCTTTTCGGCTGCGGCAGGGATTTGGCGGCGGTTGACCGCATCGCCTTGGACGGCTTGGAGCCACTTTTGCGGAAGGCGGCAGTCACTGTGTTGTGCGACGTAAAAAATCCTCTCTGCGGCGCAAACGGCGCCACACGCATCTTTTCCGCGCAAAAGGGCGCGACACCTGCCATAATGAATGAGCTGGAGCAGGGCATGTGCCGCTACCGCGACGTTATTCGCAGACAGTTTGGCACAGACTGCGACGCAATGGAGGGTGCAGGCGCTGCCGGCGGACTCGGCGCGGCGCTGCGCGTTTTTCTCGGCGGCGAAATGCGCTCCGGCATCGAAACCGTGCTCGACCTGACCGGCTTTGACGACGCGCTGGCGCAGGCGGATTTGGTTGTGACCGGCGAGGGCAAAACCGACGCGCAGAGCATGTGCGGCAAGGTGATGGCAGGCGTTGGCAGACGCGCCAAGGAAAAGGGCGTGCCGGTTGTCGGTCTGTCCGGCTCGCTGGACGAGGGCGCGCAATTGCTGTACGAACACGGCGTCAACTCCCTGATGTCAACCGTGAGCCGTCCCATGACGCTGGACGAAGCTATGCAAAACGCCGCCGCGCTCTATTACGACGCAGCGGTGCGGCTGTTCAGGCTGATACAGACGGGCATGCAAATTGCCAAAAAATGACACGGTTTCGGCACAAGGCGGTTATAAATCCGTTTTGACAGTATTCCGCCCGGCGCATGCTCTTGCAATTTTTTGCAAACTATATTATAATAGCCTTATCAACAGCGAGGAAGTGGCGACATGAAAATAAAAAAGGACTTTATTCTCCGCAAGGTGGCGGATTCCTATGTGGTCGTGCCGGTCGGCAAGCTGACGCTCGACTTTAACGGCATTATCAACCTTAACGAAACAGGCGCGTTTTTGTTCGGACTGCTCCAGGAGGGCGCCGAAAAGGAGGATTTGCTCCAAAAAATGTTGGAGGAATATGACGTGACGCCCGAAAAGGCGGCTGCGGATATTGACGTCTTTTTGAAAAAAGCAGAGGAAGCCGATGTCCTTGAATAAAGAAACCACGCTCGACGAGGTCATGGAGCTGATTCTCGAAAAGCTCGACGCCGGCGGCAACGTCACCTTTACACCTAACGGCACCAGCATGCTGCCCATGCTGCGCGACGGAGAGGATGTGGTGGTGCTGTCCAAGCCAAAAGGCAGGCTCCATCTGTTTGACGTGGCGCTCTACCGCCGCAAAAACGGACAGTATGTGCTGCACCGCGTCATAGATTACGGCAACGACGGCTCCTATGTGATGTGCGGCGACAACCAGTTCACCAAGGAAAAGGGGATTCATGACAGCCAAGTCATCGCCGTGATGACCTCCTTCTGCCGCAAGGGCGTCCCCTATTTGCCGTCCTTTTACCGCTACCGCATCTATGTGAATTTTTGGTATTATACGCGCCTGCCGCGCCGAATTTTCCGCGCCGTCAAGCGCAGGCTGGGCTTCACCGACGAGAAAAAGAAGAAAAAAGACAAAGAGAATAAAACAGATACATAACGCGTTGCAAAGCATACCCTTCAAAGAATTGACGGGTGTGCTTTTTGTTTTTTGACAATAAACCACAGGCAACGGCTCCTGCCGCAACAGCAAGCAAGCCGCGTTCGTTACCCCACACGTTTTAACGCGGGAACGTGATGTTCCATTCGGCGCGGCTTCGGAAAGACACATAGTCTGTAAACGCTTGCAAAACGCCGCATCATAACGCGTGCGAAAAACTCTTCCGTTTTCACAGACAATCCGGCTCCTGCTGTTACAGCAATCCGTGTTCATTATCACACGTTTTAACGCGGGAACGTGACGTTCCATTCGGCGCGGCTTTGGAAAGACACATAGTCCATAAACGCTTGCAAAACGCCGCATCATAACGCGTGCGAAAAACTTTTCCGTTTCCAACGACAATAGAAGCGCGGATTGGCTCCCGCGACACGCGGGTTAAGGATTTTTTAAGGGTGTGGGTGTATGATTTTGGAAAAGCCAAAGGAGGCGTTTATTATGAAAGCAAAGGTCAGTAAAACTTATTTGGTATTTATCGCTGTTTTGACGGCGATTGCCACAACGGTGGCGCTCACTTCCTGCCGAAAGGGTGACGAAAGCTCTCCGCAGACAACGACTGCCGCAGCTTCCGCCGCTACGCAGGACGAGTCCGCGGAAAACTCACTGCCCGAGGGCAGCGGCTCCGCCAAGCTGACGGAAAGCGATATTACCATTAACGAAACCATCGAAAACACCGAGGACGGCGGTCACGCGATTCTTGCGGACGGTGACGCCTTGAACTATGCTCATGTGCGCGTCAATAAGACCGGTGAAGCGGACGGCGACGAAGCAGACTTCTACGGCGAGAATGCCGCTGTGTTTGCCACAGACGGCGGCTCTCTTAGCCTGAAGGATATGGTCGTAAAAACCGACGGCACCCACGCCAACGCCGTGTTCAGCTACGGCGAGGGAACGACCGTCAATATCTCAAACTCCTATATTGAGACGAGCGGCAACTGCTCCGGCGGTCTGATGACGACCGGAGGCGGCACCATGAACGCCGAGAATCTCACCATCACCACCTCCGGCAATTCGTCGGCGGCTATCCGCTCCGACAGAGGCGGCGGCACCGTCAACGTCACCGGCGGCGACTATACAACGAGCGGCACCGGCTCGCCTGTCATCTACTCGACGGCGGACATCACCGTCAGCGACGCGACCATGACCTCAACCGCCTCGCAGGGTGTTGTGGTGGAGGGCAAGAACTCCGTCACGCTCAATAACGTCAACCTTACCGCCGATAACAACAAAAAGAACAGCGACAAATCGGATTGGTATCAAGCGGTGATGATTTATCAGTCCATGTCCGGCGACGCGGCGGAGGGCGTCTCACGCTTTGCCATGAACGGCGGTACGCTCACCAACCAAAACGGAGATATGTTCTTTGTCAATAACACCGCGACCGAGATTACACTCAATAACGCTCAGATTACCAACAACGGCGACGGCGTGTTTCTCCGTGCTGCCGCGGCAGGCTGGGGCAGCGAGGGCAGCAACGGCGGTCAGGTGACGCTCAACGCCGTCAACCAGACCATTAACGGCGTTATGCTTGTGGACAGCGTGTCGCATTTGAACCTGTACCTCAGCGGCAACGCTTCGTTTACCGGCGCGATTAACAGCGGCGGTCAGGACGGCGAGGTGTATGTGGAAATTGAGGACGGCTCCACCTGGACGCTCACCGCAGACAGCTATATCACCGGCATGACCTGCGGCGCGAACGCGGTGAACCTCAACGGTCACAAGCTCTTTATCGACGGCACCTCCTATACCGAGGGCAGCGCGTCGTTCGGCAATCCGATTGAAGTACAGAGCACAGGAAGCGGTCACGGCGGCGGCAATCCTCCTGCCAAGCCCGAAGATGATTGATATTTCTGACAAAATAAAGCGCCGGCTCCAACCGCAAGGGTTGTGAGCCGGCGCTGCTTCGCGTCAACTTTTATTCAAAAACCGTTATCAGCGAACGCGGTTTTTCTTTGTCATCTGGATAATCGCAAGCACCATACCGGCAATCGCAAAAATCAGCATCAGCACGGGAACCGCCGTCATGGAAGCAAGCGAATAGCTTCTTTCACGGATGCCGGCAAGCAGTGCCAGCCAGATAATCGTGTGATTAATGGCAAAAATAGAAGCTATCAAGCCCAAAACGCCTGCCGCCCGTGTGCGCAGAAAGGACAGAATCGCCCAGACCAGCTGCAGCAGCATGGGAATAACGAGCAGGATAATCACAAAGACGGCGCCAATACGCGCGTCGCTTGAGGAGCCCCAAACATAACTGTCGGAAACCAGCTGAAACGGCGCATATGTTCTGCCCATCACCGTGAGGTGCGGCAAAAACACAAACAAAATGCTCAGCAGCGCCATCGCACCGCATATCATGTAAATCACTAACGCGCCGACGGACTTGCCCTGCGGCTTCAATGCCGGAGAAGGCTGATAGCCGTTGTATTGATTGTAGGACGGCTGTTGACCGTAAGAAGGCTGCGCGTAGGGCGGCTGCACGTTTTCAGGCTGTGTGTACGGCTGCCGGGTGTACTGCGGCTGCGCGTTTTCGGGCTGTGTATATGTCGGCTGGGTGTATTCCGGCTGCGCATAGGCGTTGGTATCGCTTGGCGCTTCCGCAAAGGGCAATTGGTCGGGTTGCGGCGTTGCCAGCCGTGCGCCGCAGCCTGCGCAGAACTTGGCAGTGTCAAGATTATTGTGACCGCATTTTTCACAGAACATATTCATTCTCCTTTATACCACAATTCAGCCGCAGGCGATGCCTGTTGCTGCAAAAATATTATACTACCGATTCCGTTATTTGTAAAGATTTATAGACAGAAAATATAAAATTGTCACTTTTTGATTTTGGGTCTGGTCATAGCGCCGAAAAAATAGTATAATGGTATTATCAACCAAAACGAGGAGAAAACATGAAAAAGCTAACGCTGTTCGGTCTTGCGTGGCCGATTTTTATCGAAACAGCTCTGTTTATGCTGCTGGGCTTTGTGGACGTCTACATTCTCAGCGGCTACGACGATTTGGCGGCATCGTCTGTCAGCACGGCAAACCAAACCGTCTCTATCATCACCATTGTATTCAATATTTTGTCCACTGCCAGCGCCGTGATGATTTCGCAGTATTTGGGCGCAAAACAGCAAAAGTCCGCGTCACAGGTGGCGGCGCTCTCGATTGTTCTGCAATTCTTTTTCGGCATTGCGGTCAGCGCGGCGTTTCTGCTGTTTAACCGCCCGATTTTGCTGCTCATCGGTGCGGAGGGACAGCTGCTTGACTATGCCGGACAGTATCTTTCGATTGTGGGCGGCTCCATCTTTTTGCAGGCGTTTATCGGTGCGGTCTCTGTGATTATCCGCAACCACGGTCTGACAAAAATTACGATGTTTGTCTCGCTGGGCATGAACCTTTTCAACACCGCCGCCGACCTGCTGCTTGTGCCGTCTATGGGTGTGGCCGGCGCCGCCGCCGCAACCTGCGCCAGCCGTCTGGTGTGCAGTGTGGTGCTCGCGGTGATTCTGTTCAAAAAAATTGAGAGCTTTGCTATGTTCAGGCTGCTCAAGCCCTTTCCCTTTGACCGGCTCAAAGAGATGCTCCGGATTGGCGTGCCGTCGGCGCTGGAAACCTTTCTCTACAACCTCTCGCAGCTGGTCATCACCTCGATTGTGCTGCGGTGCCTGACGGAAAATGAGCTGGTTGCCAAAACATATGTGCAAAATATCACCATGTTTTTCTATCTGTTCGCTGTCGCCATCGGGCAGGCGTCGCAGATACTCATCGGGCATCTGGTCGGTGCCAAGGAATTTGACGAAGCGTACCGCCAAGGCAGACGCTCACACGGTATCGCCCTGCTGATTACCCTGCTCTGCTGTGCGGCAGGTCTGCTGTTCCGCACGCAGTTAATCGGCATCTTCACCGACAACGCCGAGGTGGCGGCAATTTGCTCTCAAATTCTTTTGATGAATGTGGTGCTGGAGGTTGGCAGAACGACCAACCTGGTTGTGATTGCCTGTATGCGCGGCGCCGGAGACGTGTTCTTTCCAACGCTCTGCGCGATTTTTTCCAACTGGGCGCTCAGCGTGCTCGGCTCCTATCTGCTGGCGGTTGTCTGCGGCTGGGGAATCTACGGCATGTGGATTGCGCTCGCGGCTGACGAATGTGTGCGCGGCGTCCTGATGGTTCTCCGCTGGAAAAGCGGCAAGTGGCGCACAAAAGCCATTACATCATGAAGCGCTTTTCAGATTCTTTCAAACAATTCAGCATGAGGCTGTCGCAAATCGAAAGATTTTGCGGCAGCCTATGGTCATGAATGTATT